>JAEEKV010000113.1 GCA_016282595.1 Lachnospiraceae bacterium | reverse complement strand
ATCAAAAAGGTGAACGTTGTGGTATCCAATATCTCCGTGCAGTACAGCATTCAGGATAACATCGGCGGAAAGGCTCTGGAATACGGCATTGCAGAGTATGCAATGGGAATTCCAACGGAGCATCCCAACTATTCCGATGCACTTTACGAGGAAGTGATGGGGCTGCAGGATGAGATCATCTCCCATCTGATCGAGGTTCCGAACAGTGAAGAGGAGCTTACGGAGTATCTGGAAGATCTGTAGGATGAAACGGGAGTGATTTTCAAAGGGTTTCTGCATCGGATATCTTGCAAATCCCTTCTGAAATGTTTAAAATATTCTTTGTATAACAAGTTGCTATTCACAGTCGATATGGGGCAACGAGCCGGATCGTCGTGCTCGCACGTAAGATACGGGGTGTTGATCCATATCCGGACTGAGGATCAGGAACTTCCCCCCCGGATCGAACAGACCGCCGCATATGCGGCAGTAGAGGCGCGCAGCGCCGTGTCTGTGAGATGACAGGTGGGAGTTGCTGTGAATAGCACCCAAGAAAGAGACTGCATGTACCGGCAGGGAAAGGACAGGAAAAAAGATGCGTTCAACAATGGATATTAAGAGAGTGGCTGCAGCAGGCGGAGGATTGATCTTGGATTGCAGTAAATATTCCGCCATCGATCTGAAAAACATTGTGGCAGTTTCAAAGGCTCCCATCGTTCTGAAGAATGTGAGCGAGCTTTCCACCATGGATATGAAGGGGATCGCGGCCGCAGGAAACGGCAATGTCATTTTTGACTTATGCTGAGAAACAGGTTTGAAAAAAACAGAGGGAAAAGGGCGCAGGTGATGGCGTCCTTTCTTGTATGCGCATGTTTACTCAGCGGTTGCGGAGAGCAGGAGGCGGTATCTGATACACCGCAGGGAGAGGATGCTGCCTATCATATCGTTCTGACCACAGAGGAAAACGCAGACGAGATCTTCCGTATCGGAGATCTTACCTGTATGAAGGATCAGGCACAGTTGTACCTGACCAATATGCAGGGACGCTATCAGGAGATTTTCACCGATGAGATCTGGCAGCGGGATATTGACGGACAGAAGCTGGAAGATAAGCTGAAGGACATCACCCTTTCCAGGCTGGTGCAGGTCAAAACCATGGTGCTCATGGCGGATGACAGACAGATCACCTTGGATGAGCAGGATCAGCAAAAGGTACAGACGGCAGCAGCCCGGTATCTGCAGGGAGGTCTTCCCGAAGGGATGACGGATCCGGAGGCGGCAAAAAACAGCTTAGAGGAAAGCTATCGTGAGCTGGCGCTGGCGGACCGGGTATATCAGTCCATCATTCATGAGACGGAGCCGGAGATCAGTGATGACGAGGCCAGAATGGTAACCGTCAGCAGGATTTTGCTGCGGACCCGTCAGGGCGGCGATGAGAACGATGCCTTTCAGAAAAAGCAGGAAGTTTATCAGAAAGCCCTTTCCCTGTTGGCAAGACTGAACCAGGGGGAGGACTTCGATCAGGTAGCGGCCGCTAACAATGAAGCCGACAGGATCACCGTTTCCTTCGGTAAGGGAGAAATGGAAGAAGCGGTGGAAAAAGCTGCATTTGAGCTGGGAAGCGGAGAGATCAGCAATGTGATCGATACCAAAGACGGGTATCTGATCCTGAAATGCATCCAGCCCTTTGACCGGGAGCAGACGGATCTTCGAAAGGCCAAGATCGCACAGCAGAAAAAGGAAGAAGGCTTTCTGCATATTTACGAGGAATTCACCAAGGGACAGTTCCGAAGCTTTAACGAAGAGGCCTGGGAGGACTTAAAAACAGGCACGGAGGCCAGAAGCGGAAGCGGCAATTTCTTTGAGATCTATCAGGAAATATTCGGGACAAATGAAGATATGGAATAATTTATTAGCACTCATCTTTTGTGAGTGCTAGTTTTTTCTTGACTTTTCCGATCTGCGAGATTACACTATATAGCAGAGTTACCGGAGAAGCTCCGGTCATATCAGTAAAACAGGAAGGACAGTGGTAATCATGGCACAGAAACAGGGTAGTTTATCAATCAACAGCGAGAACATTTTTCCCATTATCAAAAAGTGGCTGTATTCGGATCACGATATTTTCTACAGGGAACTGATCTCCAACGGATGTGACGCCATCACAAAGCTCAAAAAGCTGGAGATGATGGGCGAATATGAGATGCCGGAGGGCAGAAAGGATCAGATCCGTGTCCTTTTGAATCCGGAGAA
Organism: Lachnospiraceae bacterium; assembly: GCA_016282595.1. Taxonomy (GTDB): domain Bacteria; phylum Bacillota; class Clostridia; order Lachnospirales; family Lachnospiraceae; genus RGIG7926. The sequence continues at coordinate 4,000 of JAEEKV010000113.1, read as the reverse complement.
AAAGACTGTTAAGATCGTCGATAACGGTCTTGGTATGACCATGGATGAGGTAGAGGAATACATCAACCAGATCGCCTTTTCCGGGGCAACCGACTTTATCGAGAAGTATAAGGACAAAGCAAATGACGATCAGATCATCGGCCATTTCGGACTTGGTTTTTACTCGGCCTTCATGGTTTCGGACAAGGTAGCCATTGATACCTTATCCTACCGGGAGGGTGCTACGCCGGTACATTGGGAATGCGACGGCGGTACCGAGTACAGCATGGAGGAGGGCGATCGGACCGAGGTCGGCACTACGGTCACTCTGTTCTTAAACGAGGATTGCCTGCAGTTTTGCAACGAATACAAGGCAACGGAAGTCATCAAAAAGTACTGCTCCTTCATGCCCACCGAGATTTGGGTTTCCAAGGAGGATGAGAAGGATACCCAGACCATTGAAAAGTCCGAAAAACTGGATGATGATGTAGTGATCGAAGAGTTTACCGATGAGGTCAGAGATTGGGACAGCGAGGATGAGAACGCCAAGAAAAAGGTGGATAAGCTTAAGATCAAAAAACGTCCCGAGCTGATGAATGAGATCCATCCCCTTTGGACCAAGCATCCCAACGAGTGCACCGACGAGGAGTATAAGGACTTTTACAGAAAAGTCTTTGCGGACTATAAGGAGCCTTTGTTCTGGATCCATCTGAATATGGATTATCCTTTCAACTTAAAGGGTATTTTGTACTTCCCCAAGATCAATATGGAGTACGAATCCATTGAAGGTACCATCAAGCTTTACAACAACCAGGTGTTCATCGCGGATAACATCAAGGAAGTGATCCCGGAGTTTTTGATGCTCTTAAAAGGCGTTATCGATTGCCCGGATCTGCCCCTGAATGTTTCCAGAAGCGCACTGCAGAACGACGGCTTTGTAAAGAAGATCTCCGAGTACATTTCCAAGAAGGTGGCAGACAAGCTTTCCGGTATGTGCAAGACGGAGAAGGAAAACTACGAGAAATACTGGGATGACATCAGTCCCTTTATCAAGTTCGGCTGCCTGAAGGATGACAAGTTCTGCGAGAAGATGACGGACTACATTCTCTTTAAGGATATTGATGGACAGTATCTGACCCTTCCCGAATGCCTGGAGGTAAAGCCGATCGATACCGAGGAGGAGAACGGCGAGAATGCAGACGAGGCTGCCAAGGCCGTGGATGAAAACGGCAATGCAGTAGAGGCTGAGGAGATCGCTCCCGAGCAGGAGGATGCCGAGGAAGATGCTTCCGAAGAAGAGAAGAAGGAAAAGGTCATCTACTATGTGACCGATGAAAAACAGCAGAGCCAGTACATCGCCATGTTCCGTCAGGCCAAGATGACCGCAGTGGTTTTGGATCATACCATCGACCAGCCCTTCATTTCTCAGCTTGAGAGCAAAAACGAAGGCATCAAGTTTGCCCGTATCGATGCAGATCTTACCGATAGCTTTACTGCCAAGACCGGAAAGAAGGCAGCTGAGGAGCTGGCAAAACAGTCTGAAGAGCTGGAGAAAAAAATCCGTAAGGCATTGAAGAAGGATAGCCTGAAGGTCAGCCTCCAGAAGCTGAAAAACAAGAAGATCGCATCAGTTTTGACCATCTCCGAAGAGACCAGGAGAATGCAGGATATGATGAAGATGTACGGCGGTGGAATGGATATGAATCTGTTCGGAGCCGGAGGAGAAGGCGCTACCTTGGTGCTGAACGCAAACCATCCTCTGGTACAGTACGTTCTTTCCGATGAAGACAGCAAGAACGGTAAGCTCATCTGCGAGCAGCTCTACGATCTGGCCATGCTGCAGAACGCACCCCTCGCTCCCGAGGAGATGACGGCATTTATTCAGAGATCCAATGAGATCATGATGCTGCTCTCGGGCGTGAAGTAAATCGCAAACACATCAAGACATCATATAAGCCCCCGAAGCCTTTGCTTCGAGGGCTTTTTTTGCGTAGGAGCATAGTAGATTCCGCCTCCCGCCTGCGCGAAACACTCCAGCGCTCTGATGCGGCAGAGCCCGTAAATCGCGCTGAAGTGTCTCGCCTCCGGCTCGCGGCGGATATACGTATTTCGAAATGCAAAGCAAGATAGCGAAATGAAGCGACAGATTCGGCGGTTGCGGAGAAGAATACTGTACTGCGCGCGAGGCTGAGGCAAGGATATTCGACCGCGATTTACGGGCCGAGCCGCAAGGCGGCGAGGACGTATTCGGAGCGCAGCGAATGATCTGCGAAGTACTCTAAAGAGCATAAACCGGGAGCGGAGTATCAGCAAGAGCGCGAGCGCCGCTTCTTCTTCGGCTTCTTGGCCAGCGGTGCAAAGATCGTCTTTCGCCCGATGAACCCAAAGATCCGCGTTATGATGATCCCTACGAAGGAGCCACAGCTGTCGATGATCACATCCCGCTTCGACGGCCCACGGCCTGCCACAAAGGATTGGTGATACTCATCCAGACACGCAAAGCCTACGCAGAACAGCCCTGCCACAAACACCAGGGGAATGCCCCGAAGCCCATAGACATAGAGGGGAAGGGCGACAGACATGGCAAGGAGCAGATACTCCGTAAAGTGGGCGGTTTTTCGCACATAGGGATGCAGCTTATCCGTATAATGAGCGATCTGCTCATCGGAGAGTTCCAGATTGCCTACCTTATCGGCTACGATTACAACCGCATGGGTGACCTGGTAGCTTAAATGCCCTGATTCCGGTCCCGTTTGGGCGGAAAAACCGAAGATGACATACATCATCACCAGGGCCGGAACAAAGGACAGCGGCTTTAACAAAGTACGAAGTAGGGTCTTGATAAATACCCCGATATAATGAAACACTTTCATGTAAGGGTTCTCCTGTAAAAACTTTTGTGCTTGCGCCGTATTTGTGCTAAAATATAAGCGGTGGCGCGGGCCAAACGTAACTATACCACGGCCACGCCCATGGTGCAAGAAAAAGTAAAAGTCCGAAACGGAGGCGTCTATGTCGGAAGAGAAAAAAGCAAGAGAGGAAATGGTAGAGCACTACCGGGATGAGGTGATGCGGCTTGCCGCCTACATTCCCTGGTTAGAGGAAAAGAGCGGTAATGCGGTTTCCCAGTCCTACAATCCGGAGGGGGGCAGGACCATTACATTTCCGGTATATGATTCCATGCTCCTGCAGTTTGTCAAGGCAATGGATGGCTCCATTTTTATCGATAAAAACTATCCTTACGTATATTCCAGATATGGGCTGAAAACGGCGGCAGACGAGATCCGGCTCATTGAGAAGACGGACATCATGAACATGGCCGTCATCGGCGGGATCCTATCAAAATACATCTTAGGGGGAAGGACCAAGGGGAAGGTCTGGAGCGAAGGTGTGATGAACGGGGTATATCTGAAGGCGCTGCAAAAGGCTAAGGATCTTATTGAGTTCTATGACTTAAAGGAACAGGCATAAGCCTTTGTAAGAGGGTATTTTAAGAGGGTATTTGCGGGGGAAAATGTATGGGAGACAAATCCATCCGGAAAAAGAGCCTTATTGTGGATAAGGCCAGAGAGGTATTTTCGAAAAAAGGATTTTTGACGGTGTCCATGAAGGATATCGTAGAGGCTTGTGAGATCTCCAGAGGCGGTCTGTATCTGTATTTTGAGGATACGGAAAAGATCTTTTTAGAGGTGCTCAAAAAGGATGCCAGCCAGGAAGATGAGGAGGAAGTGGAAAAGGCCGATACGGCGGTGGAGATGCTTTCTCTGATCCTCAGGGAGCAGAAAAAGGAACTGCTTTCCAAGGACAATCCTCTGACGGCGGCGCTGTACGAATACTATTTTTCCAAGACCAGGCTGGAAGGCTTTGGATTGGATCACACCTTATCCGATGAAAAGGACCGCTTTGAAATGGCAGTCCGGGTGGTGGAGAGATTGATCCGCGGCGGTATCCGGGAAGGGTATTTTGACTGCGAGGATCCTCTGGCAGAGGCCTACAATATGATGATCGCCATAGAGGGTAT
>JAEEKV010000112.1 GCA_016282595.1 Lachnospiraceae bacterium | reverse complement strand
TTTTTTTACATCTAACCACATAGGACAGGACATATTACATTTCCCACATGAAATGCACATATCCCTGTCAGCTTCGATATGCAGCTGGGGAAGATGAAGCCATCTGCCCAATGTACTTCCTATGACCATAAAGGGAGCCATCCAGCAAATATAGTGACAGGAAGATCTTCGTCCATGTATCAGTGCGGGTAACACGAGGAGCAATATGACACCGTAATAGATCACGTAATTATATATACCTGATACAGATATCCCATGATCGGTCATATAAAAGGGATCGATAGTGATATCATTCTTACCCAGTATAAATGTTACGATCACGGCAATTATCCAGACTGTCCAGATCACATACTTTATCCTGTTCCGCCACCCTTGTTTTGCAGGATCCGGATTGCACATAAATAGGCATTCCTGAAGTCCTCCTGCAGGACACAGGTATCCGCACCAAGCCCGTCCAAAAAACATGGAGAGAACAAGCATTGTAATGAATACAATAAAACTTCCGTTCACGATGTGTTCGGAAGCCGCCTGGATAATAAGATACGGAGAAAAATACCATATCGTGACCGGAAACATCAGGAAAGAGATCATCAACAGCGTTTTTCTTATTTTCTGTCTCATTTATTTACTCCCGCCTTTCCCTTCAATATTTTCTTTGCCTTAGTACACCATTTCAAATATCAGGCTTTTTTACTTCATTTCTTTATCACAGCGATAGCGCAGGGCATTCTTCCGTCAACAACATGATATTCCACGTTGTCGTATCCCATCTCTTCAAAGAAAGACTTGTATGAATCAAGGTCAAACTGCTTTTTGAAATCCGCTCCCAGAAACTCTACGAATTTCACAGCCAATCCGGCTGACTTCTTTGACATGTTGATATATGTAGGTATGATTATCTTCCCGCCGGGCTTTACCACCCTTTCAAGCTCTGCAAGCGCCTTCTGCGGATCCGGTAACAAATGGATCACATTGCCGGCAACCACTTTGTCAAACCGGTCATTCCCGCACCTGATGTTTGTGATATCCGCTCTCCTGAAACTCACATTACTGAACATCCTGCATTTCCTCGCCGCCTGTTTAAGCATGCCGGTGGCAAAATCCGTTGCTATTAGCCTACTGCACTTTCCTGCAATGCAGACAGTAATAGCTCCTGTCCCGCAGGCACATTCAAGAACCACATCTGTGGGATCGATAAATTCTGCGACCTTTTTCCCGGTACCGGCATATACCTTGTGATTATATACATTTTCAAACAGGTCATATAATGGTGAAATCTTATCCCAGAACATATTCAGCTCCTTATCAATGCCGGCAGAAAGGTTATAGCCTCTCCGCCGGCAGCATTTTTGTTTAGAATATCTGACCCGGAAGCTTCAGCTTTTCCTTCGGCGGGAAGCCCTTGTCAAACTCCTCCACATCTTCATCCTTCACATAGTAACCCGGCGGAGTCTGATATACTCCGGTGATGTCGTCAAGATAACCCGGGATCAGCTCTCTGCACAGGAAGAAGGAATCGTCTTCTCCCTCGGGCAGATCATGGTAGCGGATCCCAAACTCTCTTGCATAGGTAAATCCGCATTTGCTGTAGAAATCGATATTGCCTTCAAACAGTACCGCTCCGAAACCCATCTCTGCAGCCTTTTCCAGCGAATAGTCCAGTATGGCTTTTCCATATCCCTTACGCTTCAGCTCCGGAGCAATACCTATCGGTCCCATTGTCAGCACATCAATTGTCCTGCCGTCATCAGCCTCGATGATGGTCTTCATGAACATATTCTGTCCGATCAGTTTTCCATCCTGTTCCATCACGAAATCCAGCTCCGGAACAAATGCCGGATCATCTCTCAGCACATGTATCACATAGTGCTCACTGCATCCCGGACGATATACATTCCAGAATGATTCCCTGACAAGGTTCTCAACTTCCCTGTAATCTTTCTTCTCTTCCAAACGGATCGTATAATTATTCATTTCTTATTTTATCTCCTTTTCGATCAAAGTAAACTTTTTCCTTTTCCGATCAGCAGGCCCTTCAAAACCAGAATAGTCAGACAGATTATGCCTGCATAGGGCTGTCTCGTCATAATGAACACCGCCACCCCTGCAATGGACAGCACCATGCCCATAATAAGTCTGTGACGATCCCAAACCGGCTTATCAAAATGACTTGTTATAATACCGCAGATACCGTTAAGGACCGTTGCCCCGATCAAAACAGCAAATACCGCTTTTATCCATGGACTTATGCCGGTGATCGCGTACAGCGATACAGAAGAAGGACTGTCTGTCCCGTTTCCGAAAACCGGCATAAATACCAGCAATACCGGCAGGATATCAAGCGTGCTGCAGATCAGCGAAACATATTTATCGATGCATTCTTTCTTCTCATCTTCCGCTGCGGAAATGATCTCTTCTGAGCAGATCAGCTCATCAATCGACAGATCAAAGAATTTCGATATCTCCTTCAGCGAATCCAGGTTTGGATAGCCGCGACCCGATTCCCATTTTGATACAGCCGTCCTCGAAACAAACAGCGCCTCCGCCAGTTCTTCCTGCGTCAGCGATCTGGCCTTCCTCAGTTCCT
>JAEEKV010000111.1 GCA_016282595.1 Lachnospiraceae bacterium | reverse complement strand
TTTGCCCCCGGGGGATACATCCGGGCGGAAATACGAAGGACAGACAGAGCAGATCGAAAAAAGAAAACAACAGGAAAGGAATCAGGAGTATGAGCCAGGCAGATCGGATCTTTATAGACATGTGCAGGGATATTCTGGAAAACGGGACCAGTACCGAAGGAGAGAAGGTGCGCCCTCACTGGGAGGACGGTACCCCCGCCTACACCATCAAAAAATTCGGTGTGGTGAACCGGTATGATCTTTCCAAAGAATTCCCCATTTTGACCCTTCGGAAAACCGGGATCAAAAGTGCTACGGATGAAATGCTGTGGATCTGGCAGAAAAAGTCCAACAATATTCATGATCTGGGCAGCCATATCTGGGATGAATGGGCAGATGAAAACGGCTCCATCGGAAAGGCCTACGGTTATCAGATGAGCGTAAAACATCAGTACAAAGAGGGCATGATGGATCAGGTGGACCGGGTGATCTATGACCTGAAGAATAATCCCTTCAGCAGACGGATCATGACCAATATCTACGTCCATCAGGATCTGCATGAGATGAATCTGTACCCCTGTGCCTATTCCATGACCTTTAACGTGACCCAGAAAAAGGGAGAGGACAAACTGATCCTGAATGCCATCCTGAATCAGCGTTCTCAGGATGTACTGGCCGCCAATAACTGGAATGTGGTGCAGTACTCCGTGCTGGTGCATATGCTGGCCCAGGTCTGCGACATGCAGGTGGGTGAACTGGTTCATGTGATCGCGGATGCCCACATTTATGACCGGCATATCCCTCTGATCAGGGAACTGATCCAGAGAGAACCCAAGGCAGCCCCCACCTTCCGGTTAAACCCCGATGTGCATGATTTCTATGCCTTCACCCCGGAGGATGTGAAACTGGAAAACTATGAGTTCGGCCCCCAGATCAAAGATATTCCCATAGCCATCTGACAGGACGTATTTTTCACGGAAGGGAAAAAGATTGTTGAGGAAACCGGGTTAGCCCGGGAAAGCCGAATACACACAAAAAAGCGAAAAACGGAGGACCATGTATGCAGGCCATCGTAGCGGTAGACGAAAACTGGGCCATCGGCAGTAAAGGAAATCTGCTGGTGAAGATCCCGGCAGATCAGAAAATGTTCCGGCAGGAGACCACGGGAAAGGTGGTGATCCTGGGCAGAAAGACCCTGGAAACCTTTCCCGGAGGCCTGCCCTTAAAAAACCGCACCAACATCATCCTGTCCCGGGATCAGGGACTGACCGTGGAGGGCGCCATCGTAGTTCATTCCGTGGAAGAGTTGCTGAAAGTGCTGAAGGGCTATGAGGAGGATATGGTTTACAGTATCGGTGGGGAGAGCATCTACAAGCTGCTTTTGCCCTATTGTGATACGGTTCATGTAACAAAGATCGATCATGCCTATGAGGCGGATGCCTACTTCCCGGATCTGGATAAGGACCCGGACTGGGAGGTTACAGAGGAGAGTGATGAGCAGGTGTATTTTGACCTGACCTATCATTTTCTGAAATACGAAAGAAAAGGAAAACATGTTTAAAATGACAACTACGTCGAAATTAAAAAAGATCCCCCTGTGGATCCTTTTGCTGATGATTTCGATGGCCCCGGTACTGTCCGGGTGCGGCCCTTTTCCTGAAAATGTCCGGGTGGTCCTTACCACCGGCCTTTCCGAGGAACAGGTTTTCCGCATCAATTCCATGATCTGTACCAAAAGCGAATATATGGTGTATCTGACCAATCTGCAAAAGCGCTATGAGCAGGTGTACGGAACGGAGATCTGGGATACCAGGCTGCCTTCTTCCACCATGGAGGAGGAAGTGAAGGAGTCGGTGCTGAGGGAGCTTGAACAGATCAAGATCATGAACCTGATGGCCGGCAGATACGAAGTAAACTTATCGGAGGAGGACGAGGAAAAACTGAATCTGGCCGCCGATACCTACTATACCTCCCTTTCGGATAAAGAGGCGGAGGCTCTTTTGGTTACCAGGGAAAGCATTTATCGGATGTACCGGGAATACCTGATCTCCGTAAGAGTCCATGAAGCTGTGATGGCAGGCGTGGATCCCGAGATCAGCGATGATGAGGCTCGGATCATCACAGTGGAGCAGATCGGTATCAAAACCTACACAACGGACGAAGAGGGAAAACGGATAGAAATGGCTCCGCAAGAGCGGGCCAAGGTGTATAAAAAGGCCCGGATCGCCTATGAAAGAGCCGTAAACGGGGAGGATTTCGGAAGCCTCATCAGTGAATACAACGAAGTGGGACAGTCCAGACTGTCCTTTGGACACGGCGATAAGGAAGAAGCCTACGAAAATGTGGCTTTTAATCTGGGACAGGGGGAGATCAGCCAGATCTTTGAGACCGAAGACGGCTTTTTCCTCATCCGGTGTATCAGCACCTTCAATGAAGAGGAAACGGCCAAAAACAAGGAGGTCATCAGGGAACGCCAAAAGCGGGAAGCCTTTGATGCGGAATACAGATCCTACCTGTCCAAGGTGACGGAAGAAGTCAACAAGGAACTGTGGCCGAAGATCACCTTCCTGAGGGAGGAATACATCCATACGGACAGTTTTTTCAAGACCTTTGACACCTGCTTTTCTGGTTCATAATTTTTTAAGAAATACCGAAAGTACAGTGGATACGGCACTTTGTTAGCACTCGCACTCTGCGAGTGCTAATTTTGTCTTGACTTTGGGTTTTTAGGGTCTTAAACTCTATTTTAGTCGGATTTTTGGGGTGTTTTTCCCTAAAGATAAGCTAGAAAGAAGAGGTGTTAGGAATTATGGCAACGAAACAGGGTAATCTTTCCATCAACAGTGAGAATATCTTCCCCATCATCAAAAAGTGGATGTATTCTGATCAGGATATTTTTTACAGGGAGCTGATCTCCAATGCATGTGATGCCATCACCAAGCTGAAGAAGCTGGATGTGATGGGAGAGTATAACCTTCCGGAGGGCTATAAGGGCCGCGTGGACGTACAGAT
>JAEEKV010000110.1 GCA_016282595.1 Lachnospiraceae bacterium | reverse complement strand
ATCTCGGTGAGATTCACTATCCGGTAAAAACAGTGATTCCTTGCGCTTAGTAACATATTCTGAAATAAACTCGTTTAGACCATTCATATTCTTACCCTATATAAATGATAGTTTAGTCTTTCATCATCCTTTTTTCTTAAAATCCATAATGGCATCAATGGAAGAAATGCAGGCGTTCCTGAAGCCGCACTCCTCCAGCTTTGCAACGCCGCGGATGGTGGTGCCTGCCGGAGAGGTAACCTGGTCTTTCAGAATGCCGGGATGCAGGCCTGTGATAAGCTGCAGTTTGGCAGTTCCCATGATGGTCTGTGAGATCAGTGGATAGGCAACCGGTCTCGGAATGCCGTACTTCACTGCTGCGTCGGCATAAGCTTCGATCATCATATCCACAAAGGCGGGACCGCAGCCTGTAATGGCTCCGCCGATTCCCATGAGATTGCTCGCCATATCTGCTACCATACCAAGGGCCATGAACAACCCCTTTACTTCATTTCTCTCATCTGGCTTTAAGGAGTTTTTATCCTCAAACAGCATGACGCCGGATCCCACCATAGCCGGGGTGTTGGGCATAATGAACTGGATCCTCACCTTGGAACCTAGCCGCTCCTGATAAGCTTCAAAATCCCATCCTGCGGCAATGGACAAAAGTGCCTTCCCGTCCAAAAGCGACGGGGTATCCGGTGTTACTTTTGCGCCGTTTCCTTCTCTGTCATAAGCATTCACAAGGCTCTGCAATACGCTGTCGATCTGATAGGGCTTGCAGGCCATGATCATGGTATCCACCGCGCTGACTAGTTCCTGCACGCTGGGCATGGGTACAAAGCCGATGGCCTCTGCGTTTTCCTTCAGTTTGTCCTGATGGGGTGCATAGGCAAATACGTTCTCCCCTTTCATTTTTCCGGATTTGATAAAGCCGGATGCCAGGGCCTTTGCCATGTTGCCCATCCCGATAAAACCAATCTTTTCCATTTTTTGTCTCCTTTTTTCGTCTACGTATTTGCGGGAATCTCACTACCATTCATAATCCGCCGCTCCGCGGCTTCTCCGCACTTCGTGCTACGATTATTTATGTCCGTTCGATTCCTGCTTCGCACCAGATGCTCGTGAAAAACCGTCCGCCTGCAAGTAAACTTGCGCGTCCGGCATTTCACTCACCTCTGCCGCAAATACTAATCTATATACGCTCAAAGTCAGCCGCGGGATGCTTACAGATGGGGCAGATGAAATCCTCGGGAAGCTCCTCGCCCACATACTCGTATCCGCAAATCTTGCAGCGCCATACCGTCTGGCCGTCGGGAGTTTTTCCAACTGCTTCGGGCTTGGGCTTGATGTTATTCTGATAGTAATCGTAGGTTGCGGAAGCAGTCTCGGACAGCACCTCCATATCCGTCACTGTGCCCACAAAGAAGGTGTGGGTGCCCAGATCCACCATATCGGTGATATCGATGGAAATGTAGGCATTGGTTCCCTTGGTGATATAGGGAATCCCGTTTGCTGCCGTCTTGTAATCCGCAAAGCCCTCAAATTTATTGACATCTCTTCCGGACTGGAATCCGAAATGCTTAAACAGGGAAAAGTCCGCATCCTGACTGATGATGGAGATGTTACACTTCTTGGTAAACTTCACCATATCATGGGTCAGGTTTGCCTTATTCACCGCAAAGCCGATCTGGTTGGGTTCGCTGGTGACCTGGATCGCCGTATTGGTGATGCAGCCGTTGGACTTAGCCGGAAGCGACGTAGTCAGAACGAACAACCCGTAAGACAACTTGTACATAGCTTTTTTATCCATTTTTTATCCTCCTCTTTTTTCCCATTATGATTATTTATCCTGCCGCCTCAACAGCCTGCAGCTGCATGTCGTAATACCGCTCCAGTCTGGGCCTGCAGGTTACAAACACATCCTCCAGCTTCGGATCAAACTGGGTCCCCATACCATCCAGGATGATGGCCGCAGCTTCCTCGTAGGTCATCCTGTCCTTATAGCAGCGCTTGGAAACCAATGCATCATAGACATCGGCCACCGCCATGATCCGTGCCTCCATGGGAATATCCTCTCCTGCCAGTTTATCCGGATAACCGGTACCGTTCCATCTTTCGTGGTGGTAATGGGCCATGTTCTCGGCCACCTGTACAAAATCCTCATCCTCGATGCCGTCAATGATACTGTGCAAAAGCTCCGCCCCTTTGGGTGCATGCATCTTCATCTGCTCAAACTCTCCCGGTGTAAACCGTCCGGGCTTTCGCAGGATATCATCATCTACGGCGATCTTTCCCACATCATGAAGGGGTGCCGCCTTGATCATAGCAGCACAGTAATCCGCCGTAAAAATATCACCCCAGTCATCTCTGGCCATCAGCTCTTTTACCAGGATCTTAACGCCCATACTGGTACGCTTGATATGACCGCCGGTATTGGTGTCACGGTTCTCGATCATATTTGCCATACCCATAAGGATCTGGTCCTGCACCTCTTTCATATGTCTGGTCTCGCGCTCCACATCCCGGCGCAACTGTTCGTTGTAATTGGCCAGGTTACGTTCTTTCTGGCGTGCTTCCGTAGCATTGGACAGCTCGATATAGTATCCCAGATGGTGTCCCTTGGCATTTTTCATATAATCGACTTCGATCCGGTATTCCTGTCCGCCTTGCTCTGCATATCCCACCGTCAGGTTGATGGTATCATCCAGCGTCTTCATCAGTTCCACCAGCTTCTGGAAAAAAGGTTCATCCTTGGGGAGGGAGAAATCCACGTGTAAAGCATCCAGCTGGGGGAAGTATTCCACCGCTTTGGGATCGGCTCCCAGGAAATTTTTATGACGGTCCAGCAGAATATAGCCGTAAACCCCCTGATTAAGGATACTTTCCGCTACAATGGAAGAGACATCGTAGATGGCAGTCCTTCTTTGCAGAGCCAGCATGATCCAGCCCACGGTTACAAATGCCGAGGGGACCAGATTGACCTGGGGCAGTACCGCTCTGCCTACAAAGTAGCAAAGTACGCTGATCAGGCAGGCCAACAGCAGGTAGGTCATATTTTTGTAGGATACGGTTTTTTTTCGAAGGAAGGAAAAGATACAGACCCCGATGATCACCACAAAGGTCAGAACGATCTGGATTCTGAAGGGCTGGAACAATCTGCCCTTATAAAACTGCAGAGTGGAAAGACCTTTGGCGTTTGCCAGCACCAGGTGTCTCATAAACAGTTCCGACTGTCCGATGGTAAGGACGAAGGAATAGGTGATGCCGGCTATGATCACAAGGAGCGCCTGTAAATACCATTTGATCCGGATCCCGCAGATCTCCAGCACGCAGAACAATAAAAGAACAGGCAGAAAGCACCCGCCGATATAGGCGATCTTGGTTGCAGCGATGGCTTCCCCAAAGGTTTTGGACACAGAAACAAAGAAGTATCCACCGTTGGAGATTGCGGCTACCATCATTAAGATTCCATATAGAAAATTGTTGTGACGGGATCTTATGATCATAAAGAGCAGCAGATTAAATGCAGCCATTGCGAACATGATCCCGTAGAAGATGGATAAGGTCATATTTTCCTCTCTTGTTTCGAGGCCATTCCGCCTGTCACATCGCAGGCCCGGCACTTCGTGCCTCTACTGCTGCTGTCGCAGCAGCCTGCTCAGTGTGGGGCGGAATTCCTGCTTCGCAGCACGATCTGAATCCATACTCGATTTCTTCCGTGCAAGCACGGCGAAATCTCATATGTCTTCATCTCTACCTCGAAACAAAATCTCCGATTAATTTCATATCGCACTCTTCGTTGCATTTGATACCCTTCGCAACGCAGATGTGCTGGCGTCTGAAGTCTGTATAAGGCTTGCCTTCCCAGATCTCTTTCAGGCTCTGGGTCCTGGTATCCCCTAAGATGATGGCGTTGTTAAAATCCTCCATACACATGGTGGCCTCACCGTTGGATTTCACTGTCATGGTCATCCAGGGATGCTTGCAGGGCTCGGACCAGTGAATGGACTCGGTACCGTGATAGTCCTTGCGATACCACTGGCAATCCTCGCTCTTCAGATAGGTATAAACATCCAGTCCGTCAAAGGCCTCCAGCAGCTTGTCAAACTCTTCCTTCTGGTTCTTCCGGTTCAGATTCAGCATGGTAATGACAATGGTGGTATCCAGACCCTTTTCATGCTTGTAGTCAAGCACCTTTAAGATATCCTGATAGCTCTTGGTAAAGTTGGCCGCCTGACCGCGAACCTCTTTAAACTGGGCATCATCCACACTCTCAATGGAATACTTGATATAGCTGAGCCCCGCATCCAGCATCTTCTTGGTACGCTCCATATCGATGTTGGCGGGATTGCAGGAAAAATAGGTGGGGAAGCCGTTCTCTGTCAGCATCCTAACGTACTCATCCATATGCACATCCAAAAGGGGATCGCCATAGCCATGCAGCTGGATCACCTTGCTGATGATGTACAGGAAGAAATGGTTCTCACTGGGCTCATCCTCTTCCCGGATACCGTATTTCTTCTCACAGTAGGTCTTCCACTCAGCCCAAAGAGCCTCGTCGTGGGGTTTGATCTGGCGAACCACATTGGCAAAGGTATCAAAGTCAATATCTTCGATGGGTCTTGTCATCATAGTGGTTCTGGGACACATCTGGCAACGCATGTTGCAGCGGTTGGTGGTCTCGATATTATAAACTACCGGATCCTTGCTGCGAATAGCCTCCAGCGCCTCATAGATCTCTTCTTCGGATTTCAACGCTCCGGATTTTACCTTCTCCAGAACCTCATCAAACTGCATGTAAAATCTTAAATCAAGCATGGTTTTGTTTCCTTTTCATCCCGGTTTCTTTCCCGGTTTTTTAGTATATATTTTTTAATTTCTATTTCATCTTCCCCCTGCATCTGCAAGGGATGAAACATCCCTAAAACACTGGGTAGATTCCACCTTCTAATATACCACGAAACACGTGGGAATACAACAATTCCGAGGCTTCCTGTGCGCTTAAATGAGCAGCCGACGAGATCTGATCCTTCGCCGGCGAGTTGCGGACGCTCGTTTGCGAGCGCCGGATTGTCTGAGCTAAGGCGAGGGATGCAGATTCGGCGGATGCGGGGTATATCATCTCTCGGCAAATCAGTCCCCGCTATACCTCCACCGCCTCCATAAAGTAGATCCTGGATGCAAAATCCCCGAACAATCTTACCTGCTCATCATAGCCTGTACCGCCGAAGGCCGGGGAAAGCTTCACTCCTGCATACATGAGGCTGTCTCCATAAGCAAAGTAATCCTCGCTCTCGCCGTCCATCTTATAGAACCT
>JAEEKV010000109.1 GCA_016282595.1 Lachnospiraceae bacterium | reverse complement strand
ATGCATACTGCATGGAATACATCAACATTCCCGAAGCCTCTGAGCATTTTGAGTTCACCTTCACTATGGAAGAGGAAACAGATCCCGCACCGCGGTTCTGTTTCAACATGGGTGTTGTAGAGGATATCGATACCAATATCGGCGAGCACCATGTTTTCCTGGACAATGTAGTACTGACACTGGAAGATGCTTCCGGCAAGGTTGCAGGCAGCGGACAGGTTGAGATGCCGGATATCGCCGTAAACCAGATCGGCTATCTTCCGGGCATGCTGAAAACCGCTACCCTTCGGGGCACTGCTTTGAACCAGACTGCAAAACTCATTAATGAAGACACCAAGGAAAGCGTTCTGGATGCCGCCATTGACGGTGGCAAGAACAATCCGGATACCGGAGACTCTGAAGCAATCTTTGACTTTACCTCTGTCAAAGAGGAAGGCACCTATCACGTAGAAGCCGGAGATGCGGTATCTCCCTCCTTTGTCATTGGTGCCAAAGCCTATGAGGAGGCTTTCAAGGCTTCCCTGAAGATGCTGTACTATCAAAGATGCGGCGTAGAGCTTAAATCCGATCTGGCAGGTGATTTTGCTCATAAGATCTGCCACCAGGAAGATGCTATGCTGTACGAAGACAATAGCGTAAAATTGAATGTAACCGGCGGATGGCATGATGCAGGTGACTACGGTAGATATTCCGTAGCCGGTGCCAAAGCAGCAGCTGACCTTCTGCTTGCCTATGAAAACTATCCTTCCGTATTCGATGATGCTGTAGGCATTCCCGAAAGCGGAAACGGAACTCCCGATGTATTAGATGAAGCCAGATATGAGCTTGAATGGCTGTTAAAGATGCAGGCCGACAACGGCGGCGTTTACCACAAGGTGACCTGCCAGAACTTCCCCGGTGAAGTACTTCCCGAGGAAGAGACCGATCCCTTGATCATCATGCCTGTTACCACCACTGCTACCGCAGATTTCGCAGGTGTTATGGCCATTGCTTCCAGGGTGTATGCTCCTGTAGATCAGGCCTTTGCAGATACCTGTCTGGAGGCAGCAAAGAAGGCCGCTGCTTATATCGATGAGACCCCCAGAGATACCAAGGGCTACAAGAATCCTTCCGATATCTCCACCGGAGAATACGAAGATGTCAATGATGTGGATGAGCGTTTCTGGGCTTATGCAGAACTGTATAAGACCACCGGAGACAAGGCTTATGAAGAATCCTTAAAGAGCCAGCTTCCGGATAATGGTTATTCCCTGGGTTGGCAGGGTGTTGCAGGCTATGGCGGATATGCTTATCTGACCAGCAAGGATACGGATGTGGCAACCACCTCCGATGTGGTTGGCGAAGCTACCAAGATGAGCCAGGAGATCCAAAACAATGCCAATGCAAATGCCTACGGTTCTTCCATCGTTGGTGATTATGTATGGGGAAGCAACTTAACCATCGCCAATAACGGTTCCTATCTGCTTATGACAAACGGCCTTCTGGACGGCGCAGGAAGTGCTGCAGATATCAAGGCTGCAACCGACAAGCAGTTGAATTACCTCTTTGGTAACAATGCAACGGGATACTGCTTCTTTACCGGATTCGGTACCACAAGCAGTGAGCACCCTCACCACAGACCTTCCCAGGTAGTAGGCAAGGCTGTTCCCGGTATGCTGGTAGGCGGTCCCAACAACGGCCTCAACGATCCTTACGTACAGAACGTATTAAAGGATACACCCTCTGCTAAGTGCTATGCGGATAACTCCCAGAGCTACTCTACCAATGAGACAGCCATTTACTGGAACTCTCCTATCATCTATCTGCTGGCAGGTGAGATTGCTACCACAAAATAAGCTGTCAGTTCGAAAACATTAAAGCAATAAAATAACCCGTACCACCTAAGTGGTGCGGGTTATTTCTATGTGAAAGGTATTGAAAAGTAAGCAGTTACGATCAGATCATCATCTCATAGATCTTTGCACAATCCTTTTCATCCAAGGTCACAAAGCCTGAGATCTTACCCTCGCCGCCG
This sequence comes from Lachnospiraceae bacterium, assembly GCA_016282595.1. Lineage (GTDB taxonomy): Bacteria > Bacillota > Clostridia > Lachnospirales > Lachnospiraceae > RGIG7926. The sequence goes on along the minus strand of JAEEKV010000109.1, from coordinate 9,241 downwards.
TTACCATAGCAAAGGGACTGTACCAGCTTCGGGATATCCTCTTTCTTTGCACCGATCTCACCAAAGGTCACAGGCATACCGATGGAAATCAGGAATTTCTTAAAGGCCTCGATTCCCGCAAGAGCCGTTTTTCTGGGATCATCAAAATCCATCTGACAGCCCCATACTCTTACTGCCACTCTGGCAAAGCGCATCACATCGTGATCCAGAACATACTTGAACATGGCAGGCATGGTCACTGCAAGGCCTGCACCATGGGCACAGTCATACAATGCGGAAAGCTCATGCTCCATGGTATGGCTGTTCCAGTCCTGGCTTCTTCCAACGCCACAGGAATGGTTATGTGCCATCATTCCTGCCCACATAATATTGGCACGTGCTTCATAATCATCGGGATTCTCAATCACTCTGGGACCCTCATAGATCATAGTCAGCAAAAGTGCCTCGATGAGTCTGTCGGTCACCTCTACATCCTTGGTATTGGTAAGATACCGCTCATAGAGATGGGCCATGATATCCGTAATTCCACAAGCAGTCTGATAAGCCGGAAGGGTCTGGGTCAGTGCCGGATTCAAGATACTGAACTTGGGTCTGATGGCATCTCCGCTGGCACCGCGCTTAAACATTCCCTCTTCCTTTGTGATCACGCTGTCCGGACTTCCTTCACTTCCGGCAGCTGCGATGGTAAGGATCGTTCCTATGGGAAGTGCCTCTTCGATGCGCTTTCCGCAATAGAAATCCCAGAAATCTCCGTCATAAACACATCCTGCCGCAATGGCCTTGGAGGAATCGATGGTGCTTCCGCCACCCACTGCCAGAATAAAATCTACGTTTTCTTTTTTACAAAGCTCGATACCCTCATATACCAGTCCGCTTCTCGGATTCGGCTTTACGCCTCCAAGCTCTACAAAGGCCAATCCTGCGTTTTCAAGGGAAGCCTTCACTCTGTCCAGAAGACCGGATCTGACTACACTTCCGCCGCCATAATGGATCAGCACCTTACTGCCGCCAAATCGTTTTACCAGGTCTCCTGCCTGCTGCTCCGTGTCCTTTCCGAATGCAAAAAATGTGGGTGAATAAAAAGTAAAGTTTTCCATTTCTGTCCTCCTGTTTTGTTTTTTTCTGCATCATTCCATACTTTTGTTTTCCTCATAGTATCATGCAAGGGAGCAAGATTCTTCTCAGAATTTGCTCCCTTATTGCCGATTTTTGCTATGTCATTTTTCAAAATTTTGTAAAAAACAAAAGTCCGAAGGTTCCCGGCCCGCAGTTGGCTGCTATGGAAGGTGATGCCTTTTGCACAAAGATCTCATCAAAATGGATCTGCTCCTGCACCGCTTCCTTCACCCGATCCAGATCTCTTTTCGTCATACCTACATAGGTGATGAATAGAATCCGCTTATCAATGCTTCCGGATACCCGAAATGCTGATTTAATATACCGCTTCCATGCATACTCTCTGGTTCCGAAATATACTCTGGCTACCCCCATTTTCCCTTTTTTGAGGGCGATGACGGGATGCACCATGAAGGCGTCCGCCAATCGTTTGACCGTGGCACTGACATGCTTCTGTCTGGCCAAAAATTCCATGGAATCCACGATAAAGGTGGTGTGCACATGGGATTTCATTTTTTCCATGCGCTGTACGATCTCATCCACTGTGCTTCCGTCCTCCGCCATGCGGGAAGCTTCTATGGCCATAAGGCCGATACCGCTGGAAAGGTGCCCCGAGTCGATAACCGTCACGTTGCCGAAGTCCTGAGCCACATCTGCCGCCTTGATATCCGCAGCGGATCTGACCCCTGAGGAAAGGGCGATATGGATAATATTGTTAGCATCGTCTAACTGATCTGAATAAAATCGTTCATACTGTTCCGGATAGGGCGGCCGTCCTATTACCGTTACATCCGGGTTTTGCATATAGGTCAGCAATCCCCCGGGCTCTATTTCGATTCCATCTCTGAACACGCCGTTATCCGTCAGTACGATATGAGGCACAACCGCTATGCTGTATCTTTCCTGAAGAACCTTCGGAAGATCTGCCACGCTTCCCACAGTCACTCTGATGGGCGCCTTCTTTTTGTGGTTTCTGATCCATTCCACACTCTCCTCAGCCAAAGATCTGGAGGATGCGGTTACTGTCACCAGATCCCTGGGAAGATACCGATAGACACAATGCTCCAGTTCATCTCCGGTAACAGGTTTCATAAGATACCCGTCAAAGCCCTCTTTTTCATACAGCTCTCTGCTGTTGCTTCCGGTATTGGCGGTCAGGGCAATGACCTTGGATTCGTGGCACAGGCCGCCTGCCTGATTTCTGATGGCATGCAGGCATTCGATTCCGTCCATCTTTGGCATCAGATGATCCATGAGGATCACATGATAGGTATTCTCCAGGGTCCGCTTCAACGCCTCCTGCCCGGATTCCACTGTATCAATCTGCACCTTGGTTGCTCTTAAAAGCTTTTCCACAACCATCAGGTTTGTGGCTGTATCATCTACCACCAGTACTCTGGCTTCAGGTGCCTCAAAGGATTTGACGTAAATCTGTCCCTGAGAGGATCTATGCCGGTTATTCATATCAATCTCACCGATGGGGGTTTCATCTACGATCTTCTGGGGAATCTCAATAACAAAGGTAGAGCCCTTGGTGTAGATACTGTTAACACTGATCCTTCCTCCCATGAGATCGATGAGCTGCTTCACAATGGAAAGCCCCAGTCCGGTTCCCTCGATGTGCTTGTTTTTGTCCTCATCCACTCTCTTAAAGGCCGCAAACAGATAGGGCATACTCTCCTTTTTGATCCCCATTCCGGTATCGCTGACAGAATAGACCATCCTGGCCACACTCTCATTGTCCTTTTCGCACTGTACCGAAAGCCTTACCTGACCCTCGTTGGTATATTTGATGGCGTTGTTCAGAACATTGATGAGGATCTGCTTGATGCGCACTTCATCTCCGGACAGTTCACCTGGAAGCTCCGGAGAGACATCCACGTAAAAGGAAAGGTTTTTCTCCTTTGCCCGGATGGACAGCATTCCTACGATCTCGGAAAGCATATCCGCCACGCTGTAGGTTGTCTGATTGAGCTGCATCTGCCCCGACTCAAATTTGGACATATCCAGAATATCATTGATCAGATGCAGCAGCATATCGCTGGCGGCTTTGATATTCTCAGCATCCTCATGGACCTCCTCCGATGCATCCTGTCTCAGGATCATCTCATTGAGACCGATAATGGTATTGATGGGCGTGCGGATCTCATGGCTCATATTGGAAAAGAACCGGTTTTGTGACTGATTCAACAGCCGGATCTCAGCCTGCTGTTCCTGCTGCTCCAAAAGGTTTTCACGCATATAGCTCTTGTAAAAGAAGGTGACCACGCCCAGTATGAGCTGTACCCCCATATAGACGATGAAATCTCCCAGGTTACTTTTATTGAAAGCCTCATCCACCCCGTTTTGCAGGAACAGATATACCATCAAAGCATCAGCCACCAAAGTCAGGGTCAGATAAAACCGTACATCCAGATACAGACACACCGGAACGCTAAGCGAGATGATGATAAAGGTAGTCGGATCTACCCGGTAGCCAAATGCCACATAGTCCAAACGGGACATGTGAACGGCCCACCACAAAAGAGCTACTGCCACCAGAGAATTGATAACCGGCACCTTCTGATACATGGTGTCAAAATGCGCCTTGGCAAAGAGCATAAACGCCTCAAACAGGATCATCCCCAGGGTCAGGACCAAATATCCGATACGGTAAGCTTTCAGGGTTTCGGCATTACCATAGGATTCCGGCCAGATAATGGACATCAGCAAAAAAAGTACCATGGCAAGACTCACTGCCGGGATTACGATGACGCAGATCCGCAGGGCATCATTAGTGCCGTGTTTTTTCAGTTCTTCATACCGCGGATTTCTGCGCGGGAACAGAATAAACTCCGTCAGTTTTTTCATGCTTCATCACCGCCTTCCGGGGTAAATTCCATGATATCGTCCTCATCGGATCCGGATTCACTGATTCCCAGGGCCTGCCGAATTCCTTCACCGATCATGCGGTATTCATCCATCGCATCAGCATGGAGCTTTTCGATGGTTCCGGTATCCTTTTCTTTGGCAGCATTTTCCAGCTGCAACGCCTTTTCAGACAAGCCTGCTGCTCCGATCATCTTGGAAGTGGATTTCACGGCGTGCACCAAAATACCGTAGTTTTCCAGGTCCCCTTCCCAAAGAGTCTCCTCGATCTTCTCCCGCTTCCATGCCTCATCCTGGCCATACTGGGTCAGTACCTGTTCATAGAAGCTTCTGTCATTTTGGGTATAGCGAAGGCCGCACTTTACATCAATCCCCAGGTTTTCCAGCTTCTCCCATACCGGATCCAAGGCCTCCTGTTCTTGAGAGACTTCCTCTACTGTCCGGTCTTCCTTCTGCTTCGTTTCCTTTGCTCCCGTATCCACGGGGATCTCTGTCAGTTTGGATTTGGGAAGAACCTTTTTCAGGATTCTCTCCAGCTCGGAAATCTCAATGGGCTTGGCCAAAAAGGCATCAAAGCCCTCTGAGAGAAACATTTCCTTGGCAGTACTTACCGCATTGGCCGTCAGAGCCACAATGGGCAGGGTCTTACCGGCTTTTCCCAACTCGATCCTGACACGTTTCATGGCTTCCACACCATCCATACCCGGCATCATATGATCCATGAAAATGAGATCCACGCTATGCTCCTTGACATAGTCAATGGCTTCATAGCCGGAAGATACCGCATCCACTTCAATCCCGTATCTTGCCAGAATTCCCTTGGCAACGGTATGATTCATGGGTTCATCATCCACAACCAGGCATTTGACCCCTTCTGCCGAAAGGCGTTCTGCCTTGGACTTTCTTTCATGGGGATCTGCATTCAAAAATGCAATGGCGGGGAAACAGTAGAAGGGTTTGCTGATGACCCAGACATTGGAACCGGGGGGCAGCTCCAAAGTATCGTTTGCCACCACTGCCACCTGGGTATTAAGCGCCAGCTGTTCCATGAACTCTACATCAGACTCATACTCTTCCTTTGCCACAAAAACATGGGTAAACTGCGTGGTACGGGTCAGTTCCCTGAACATCTCCAGATTATCCGCACGCTGCATTTTTACCTTCAATCCGACGACAAGATCCCGGATCATGGCATCATAGAAATCACGCACCCGGGGATTGTCGTATTTCCTGAAGTGGAAGAAAGCTCCCAAAACCAGATTCTCTCTGTTAATAAGGCCCATACATCCGGCGGGATCCACCACCTTCTGAGGCAGGCTGACACGAACCGTAGTTCCCTTTCCGGGCTGGCTCTCGATGGTCATAAACCCATTCAGACTTCTTGTAAACCCATTGACGATGGACAGACCAAGTCCCAAACCGCTGGTGGATCTGGTCCTGCCGGAATCTGCCTGATAGAAGCGCTCCAATACCCGTTCCAGTTCCTCTTCGCTCATACCGATTCCGGTATCCGTCACCTCGATCAAAAGATTACTGCCGTAGTCCCTCTTTTCTGCAGTGATATGCACATAGACGCCGCCCTCTTTGGTATATTTCAGACCGTTATCCACCAGATGACGGATGATCTTTTTCAGCTTGGCTACGTCCGTTCTCATTACGGAGGGAAGGGAGGGATCCACATCGATCACCAGCTCCGTAGTGAACTGTCTCTGTACTTTGATATCCGCAACGATATCTGCCAGAAGAGAACTGGGCATATAATCCTCTTCATTGACAGCAAGGGAATCCATATCGATCTCGGAGTAATCCAGGATATCTCCGATCTGGTCTCCCACCTTTCTTCCCGCCTGGGCAATGGATGCCAGATCCTGTTTGCTCTCTTCATCCTGCTCCCTTTCCAAAACCACACCGGACAATCCGATGACGGCGTTAATGGGGGTACGGATCTCATGGGAAATGTTGGCCAGAAAGTCATTGAGACGCTGTGCGGTATCCGCCAGGGCGAACTTTTCCTCCTCCGATTTGTCCATAATGCCGATCCAGTTTCTGATAACCCAGCGTGCAATGTAGCAGATGACTGTGATGAGCACGATATGCAGTGCCGTTCTGGTGATCATCAGCCCATCAAAAAACTCACCCATGACATACATCTGCCGGATATCGTAGGCAATGGTCACATAGTAGGTGACCTGACAAAGGGTAACAAGTCCGGGGATTCCCGTAGATACAAAAATCAGCACCAGGGCCGCGATCAAAAGACCTAAATCATAGGTACTGGTGGGATGGGTTCCGTAAAAGAAGGAGGTTGCCATCATCAAAAGGGCATAGATCCAGATCCTGTGGCTTACGGAAAAGCTTTGGCGGATGTGCACCACCCATGAAATGAGCACGCCTACCGCCACCAGGATCAGGGCCCAGCCGTCTCCCCAGGATAAAAGAAAGGATTCCATAATGAGCAATGCCGATAATATGGTATAACTGTATAATACTGTCAGATGTGAGGATTCAAAGTAATCCCTTTTCTGCGGTTTGTAATCCATCAGTTTCTTCCTCCCCCATCAAAGAAGGCTTTTGAAAAATGCACACTGGTCATCATTGGCTTTCTGTCCGATCTTGTCCCGGACGTTACAATGAAAGACATGATAAGTGGTTTCATCTCCGTAGATCTCGCACTCACACCGGATCCCCTTTTGCTGCAAAAACTCCTGCATGGGCTTTGCGTTAGGCTTCATGCTGTCAGCCTCAGAGGTGATGAGATAGGCCGGGGGATAGTCCTTTGTGATAAAGGAAAGTACGTCCAGATCCTTGCCGGGATTTTTGGCAAGATTCCCCAGATAATCCTTCATGACGCCCTTCCCCTTGGTCTCCCTGATCTGGGCCATCATATCGTAGATCCCGCAGTTCAGGCCAAGGCCGAGAATCTGAAACTTCGGCAGGCTGAAGGAAAACAGCTTCGCATACTCGGGATTTGTCAGCATGGCCGCATACTGGCTTGCAATCTGGGCTCCGGCAGAATCCCCCAGCAAAAAGATCCGGTCCGTATCCACCGGATAGGTTTCCCTGCAGGCAGGTGAAAGCAGCCAACCGAAAACGCTGTTTAAATCCTCTAAGGGAGCAGGATACTTATATTTCGGTGCAAGTCTGTAATTAAAGTTGATGACTGCAAAGCCCCGTCTTGCCAGATCGGCGCAGTAAAACTGATACACCGATGTGGAGCCATACACATAGCCGCCGCCATGGACGCTGACGATGACGGGCAATTTCCCCTCATGCTCCTTGGGATAGCAGATATCCAGATCCTGAAACTCAGGATCCGAACCATAGGAAATCCCCCGCTCATAGACAAACTCTTCCGGAATGGTAAGTCCTGCATCTCTGGCAGTATCTGCCTTGGTGCTCATTTTAATTAAAATCTTCCCCTGTAATGAAGTCATCCCTCTCACCTCTTTATAAATATGTTTCATACTCTGCAATCGGTATGGGCTTGGAATAATAATATCCCTGAATCAATTCACATCCCAGTTCCCGAAGTCTGTCTACCTGCTGTCTTTCTTCTGCTCCTTCTGCAAGGCAGGTAAATCCCAGCTGCTCTGCCAGTGAAATGATAGACCGGATCACCACCACGTCCTTTTCCTTTTCTTCTCCGGTGCCGATCTTATCCACAAAGCTCTTGTCAATCTTCAGGGTATCCAAAGGCATCTCTGTCAGCAAAGACAAAGAGGAGTATCCCGTTCCGAAATCGTCCATGGAGATCTTAAAGCCGCTTTCCTTCAGCTGATCCAGCAGTTGCAGCATATAGTCCTTATCCTCGTAGGTGGCACTTTCCGTCAACTCAAAGTCGATGAGGGAATGATCCACCTCATAGGAATCTACAATGCCTATAAGATGCTCGATAAGATTCCTTTCATACAAACGGCTGCGGGAAAGATTGACGGAAATGGGATACAGGGCCTTTCCTTCCTCTTTCCAACGTGCCAGGGCCCTGCACACCTGCTCCAACACCAGATCATCGATCTTGCCGATGGATCCGTCCTTTTCGAAAAAGGGAATGAACCGATAGGGTGCCAGCATTTCCCTCTTTTTATACCTCCAGCGGATCAGGGCTTCCGCTCCTTTGATCTGTTCTTTGGCACTGTCAAACTTTGGCTGAAGATAGACCTCAAATTCCTCATTTTTTATGGCCGTATCCACATAGGCCTTGATAAAATTTCCCCACAGAATATCATCGTGGGTCTGATCGGAATAGATGATAATATCCGTCCGGTTATGATTTGTCCCCAGGGCCTGGGCCAGCTTTGCCGCATCCGCCACACGGTTTCCCGACAGGATCGCCCGTTGCATGGGCACCACACCGCACCGGTAAAAGATCCGATAGGCGGGATCCTCCTCCAGATGGGACAGGGATTCGAAAAACTCACCCAGCTTTTTCAGAATTTCCTCCTCCGGCATGTCTTTTAGCAGCATGGCAAAATTGTCATTGTGGCATCTGGCACTTGCATAGATAAAGTCCGATTCCTTCATGGCCCTAACTACATTGGACAGCACCTTATTGGCTGCAATATGACCGTAGAGCTCATTGATGACCTTGAAGGCCTTGATGTCAAAATGGGCAAAGGCATAATCCCGGATCCCCGCATCCATGGGCATTTCCAGATAAGGCACCAGATGGTTCCAGTTGCTGTGCCCCGTAATGGGATCAAAGAAGGCCATGTGATACAGTTTTTCCTTATCAAAATGATCCAGGGCATCTTCCATAATGAAAGGGGCCCTGTCCTCCGTCACCTTGCATTCGTAGAGAATGCGGAGTTTTTTTCCTTCCCCACTGGTAAAAATACAGATATCTCCGGGAGTATCGCTGACCATGAGATCACTGCAGTTTCTGTGGGCATCATCATCCCGGGCGATCTTTTCAAAAATGGCCCTGATATTCTCCTTGGTGATATCGATCTCGTACTCGATCTCAATGGAATAAAAAAAGGTCCCCTCCAGAACGCTCTGATCCAGATCTTCCGGATAGTGAACCTTTTCATCATCCTTCCTGTACTCAATCCCGATCACCGGATGCTCTTTTCCCTTCAGAAAAAATACCCCCGGATAATCATAGGTACCAAAGGATCCCTCATATCTTTTTACATCAGAAATCACATCCCCCTGATAGAAGGATGCGATCTCTGTCTGATTTGCCTCTTTGAAATATAATAGTCTCTCCGGCTTATAAAGCTGATTCAGTTTATTGATAAACATAGTTCCCTCTTAT
>JAEEKV010000108.1 GCA_016282595.1 Lachnospiraceae bacterium | reverse complement strand
GACCGCCGCACTACCGCTGTACTATTCCCCTATGATTTTTTCACGCAAGGATGATTATAGCACGAAGAAATATCGATTGCAAGCAGAAAAATCTTTTTGCACTGCAACCAAAGGAATGCTATGATTGTATTATATACAAAGAGACTTACATCGGCGGACAACGCCATGATTTTGAAGGAGATTCTGGTATGGATGTTCAATCAACAGAAAAAGTCAACAGTTTCATCGATCAGCTGGTTGCAATTCGTTTTGAAAGCGCTTTTTGGTACGGGATCATCGTGGTTCTTGCCTTGATCGTATGCTTTGAAGGCTATCAGCTCTACCGCCTGGCACTTTTGCTGGCAGGATTTGCCATCGGCTATACCCAGATGCATAAGGTTGTGGAAACGGTATTTGTTACCTTTACGCCGGAGCAAAAGCTCATGGCACAGGGTATCGCCGGAATTGTGTGTGCCATCATCTCCACCACCCTTATCAAGATCGGCGTCTTTCTGGTGACCTTCTTCTTTGTAAAGACCACCCTCGCCGGTCCCATTGCAACAAAGCTGTTATCCGGAGTAAAAGACCAGGTTCCCTTATCCCCCTACGTTATTCCTCTGCTGAGCGCCTTTGTAGGTTTGGTGATCGCCCTCCTTCTTGCAAGGGCCGCGCAAAACGCCCTCAGGCCGGCCATCGTCATTTTAACCGCCGCCATCGGAGCCTTTGCAGTTATCAATACCTTTGTGGAAATTATCCCAGTCTTCCCTTACGATCTGTCATTTTTACCTGAGCGGACAAGCATTATCTGGACCGTTGTGAAACTATTCCTCATGGCAGCCGGAGTGGGAATCCAGGGAATCAAAGAGGACTGATCTTACGATCAGTCCTTTTTTATATCCTATTCTGTTTTCGATCCTGATTATGCCAAGGCTTCCTGTCTGGTAAGCTGCTGCGCATATCCTCTGATAGCCGAAGCATTGGCATACTTCTCAACCTGATCTCCATCTACCACAACCAGCGTGGGTGCGGAAGTGATCTTGTATCTTGCTACCAGCTCGGGACTCTCCTGTGCATCCACCGGAATATAGGCGATATCCTTTAAGAACTCCTTTGCCATCCTGCAGTTGGGGCAGGTCTTGGTGGTGAAGAGATAAGCCACATGCTTAGGTGCCGACATGGAAACCTCTACATCGTCTCTGTCTTTTCCTACGGAAACGGTCATCATTCCGGTCATGGGCTTTTTCAGGGTGCTCTTTGCAATCACATACTCGCTGCGGTTTGCATATTCCTGAAGCTTGCCGTCATTCCAGTTCTGTACCGGTCTGTAGTATCCGGTGATACGGCTGTAAACCTCGGTGGTCTTGCCGCAATGAGGACAGCTCTTAACCTCTCCTGCCAGATAGCCGTGCTCCTTGCAAATGGAGTAGGTGGGTGACATGGTATAGTAAGGAAGCTTGTAGTTCTGTGCAATGGTACGTACCAGATCCGCTGCTGCCTTCCAGTCGGGAAGCTTTTCACCCAGGAATGCGTGGAATACGGTTCCGGAGGTGTAAAGGGTCTGCAGCTCATCCTGGATATCCAGTGCATCAAAGATGTCTCTGGTATAATCTACAGGCAAATGAGAAGAGTTGGTGTAATACGGGGTATCTCCCTCGTGTCCTGCAGTCTTGATGCCCGGCCATTTTGCACGGTCATGCTTTGCCAGACGATAGGTGGTACTCTCTGCAGGAGTAGCTTCCAGATTGTACAGATCTCCGTAGAGCTCCTGGTAATCGGAAAGACGCTCTCTCATATGATTCAGAACTTCCTTTACGAAATCCTGTGTCTTCTTATTGGTCAGGTCGCTACGAAGCCAGTTGGCATTCAGACCCACTTCGTTCATACCGATCAAACCGATGGTGGAGAAGTGATTCTCAAAGGTTCCCAGATATCTCTTGGTGTAAGGATACAGGCCCTCATCCAGCAGTCTGGTAATTACGCCTCTCTTGATCTTCAGAGATCTGGCTGCAATGTCCATCATCTTATTCAGTCTTCTGTAGAAGTCATCCTTGCTGTTGGACAGATAAGCGATCCTGGGCATATTGATGGTAACCACGCCTACGGAACCGGTGCTCTCACCTGATCCGAAGAAGCCACCGCTCTTTTTGCGAAGCTCTCTAAGGTCAAGACGCAGTCTGCAGCACATGGATCTTACATCGGAAGGCTCCATGTCGGAATTGATATAATTGGAAAAATACGGTGTGCCGTATTTTGCGGTCATTTCAAATAACAGCTTATTGTTCTCGGTCTCGGACCAGTCAAAGTCCCTGGTAATGGAATAGGTAGGAATGGGATACTGGAAGCCTCTGCCGTTGGCGTCGCCTTCGATCATGGTCTCGATAAAGGCCTTATTTACCATATCCATCTCTTCCTTGCAGTCGCCGTAGGTGAAGTCCATCTCCTCGCCGCCTACGATTGCGGGAAGGTTACGAAGATCTGAGGGAACCGTCCAATCCAAAGTGATATTGGAGAAGGGAGCCTGAGTTCCCCAACGGGAAGGGGTGTTTACACCATAGATAAAGGCTTCGATACATTTCTTTACTTCACCGTAGCTTAAGTTATCTACCTTTACAAAAGGTGCAAGATAGGTATCGAAGGAAGAGAATGCCTGAGCTCCTGCCCACTCATTCTGCATGATACCCAGGAAGTTCACCATCTGGTTGCAAAGTACGGAAAGGTGCTTTGCGGGAGCGGAGGTGATCTTTCCGGTGATACCGCCGAGGCCTTCCTTAATGAGCTGCTTCAAGCTCCAGCCTGCACAGTATCCGGTGAGCATGGAAAGGTCATGGATATGAATGTCGGCATTGCGATGTGCCTCTGCAATCTCCTCATCATAGATCTCGGACAGCCAGTAGTTGGCTGTTACCGCGCCGGAGTTGGAAAGGATCAGTCCGCCGACGGAATAGGTAACGGTGGAGTTCTCTTTTACTCTCCAGTCCTCTACCTTTACATAGCTGTTTACAACATCCTTATAATCAAGGATGGTGGATTTCATGGTACGGAGTTTTTCTCTCTGTTTTCTATATAAGATATAGGCTTTAGCCACATCCGTGTATCCGGTCTGCTCCAGCACACGCTCTACGCTGTCCTGAACAGCCTCGATGTCGATCTGGTTATCCTTTACCTTCTCCTGGAAATCAGCGGTTACACGAAGGGCTAACAGGTCGATGATATCGTTGGTATATTGCATATCCGTCGCCACAAACGCCTTCATAATGGCATCTTTGATCCTGTTCAGGTCAAATTCTGCTACCGTCGCATTCCTTTTTACTAGATTTAACATGTGATAACTCCCTCTCCTAAGATATTTTTCAATTTTTGCCTTTTTTCTTCCCCGTGGCCTCCACTTTGACACCCATGTCGGTTTACATAATTGTCAAAAACCGCGACCATGTTCATTTTATCATCCACCCTCTTCAAAGTCAACCCTAAAACAGAAGAAAACCACAATATCTTATGTCAAGTTTTTTATGTCAACACAAGATATGGTGGTTTTGACACGCGCGTCATTGTTCAGAATAACGTACTGTATTTATCGAAACTTCGTTAAGACAGGGGTTTGAGAGGCTTTTTTGCCGTTTTCTGACGCCCCTGTCACACCACAAGGCCGGATTAACGGCTTTGCAAAAATGTGTATTCCCTTGCGGCTTCCTGATGATCCGGGTATTCCGTAATGTATTCGCTCATCATCTGGGCGGCTTTTCGGAAATCCCCCGTATATTCGCAGGCTATGATCCTGTTATACTTCAGTTCCTGCAGAACGCTGACGTTGTTCTCCGTCTCCAATCCCTTCTCGAATGCGTCCATAGCTTCTGCGTACTGGCCGATCTGCAGTTTACATAATCCAAGCTGGTTGTAAATCTCCGCATTGGGCTCGTTTTCCTCCAGGAATTTGGCATACAGAGAGGCTGCGTAGTTGGAATCTCCCAGCTGTTCGTAGGTCTTTCCCAGCATCAGCAGGGTATCGGTATCCTGGTTCCCCTGGGCTCTGTAGGCCTCTAAGTTGTTCCGGGCGTTCTCGTAATCTTCCATATAGTAGTAGATCACACCCTTTTCATACTCGTTCATGAGACTCAGGCGCTCCTCAATGGCGTTGCTTAAGTAAATGCGCCCCTCATCCTTGTAGCCGTTCCTTTCAAAGACCTGATACACACGGATGGTCATGGTGGTATCCTGCTTGCTGTAGTGCAGTGCCAGGTTCAGATCCTCGGTGGCGGGCTGCTGCTCTCCAAGCTCCATCTTAATGCTCCCCCTTAGGAAATACACTTCGGGATGCTTTTCCTTCAGTCCTGCAATGGCGTCCAGGGTCTTAACGGCCTCTTCCTTCTGTCCTGCCTTATACTGGGCGGTAGCCAGATAGTAGTTAATGTCCGTTTCCGCATCACCCGGGAACATGCCTGCATTTTGCAGGGCCTGGCTGAAGCAATCCACTGCACTGGCATAGTCAGAAAGCCCCATATAGGCAAGGCCCTTTCCCCGAAGGGCCAGCTCCGCATCTTCCTTATCCTCAATGGCCTGGTCGAAGGTAGCGATGGCACCGCCGAAATCCAGTTTTTCCACCTGCTCCATTCCGGCGTCGATAAGCTCCGTCTTTTTCCCGCATCCTGTCAACAGCAAAAGTGCCATGACCAGTCCTGCTTTCTTGATCCTCATATTGTAAAATCCTTTCTTAACTTTCTGTTACTGAAGCGCTGCAAAGGCTGCCTCTGCCGCCTCCAATGTGGAAAGATTGCTCACACAGCCTCTGGCCTCTTCACTTGCCTCCCGATACAGCTGTCTGGCTCTTTCGATCTTTTTGCCCGAATCCTTTTTCACCTCTCCGATGTTATTGATGGCATCGATGACGGTCTGGGCCTGCTGGGCAGGTCCCTGGGGCGTTGTCATATCGGACTGGGTTCCGTCCAGGTGATAGCAGATCACGGGCATTCCCTTTTCCGCATAGCTGTAGATCTGCTTGGCTACTGCATAGGGCAGATTCAGGCATCCGTGGGAACCGGAGGTCTTATAAATACTGCCGCCGAAATCACTTCTCCACACTGCATCATGGAGACCTATGTTCTGATTAAAGGGCATCCAGTAAGAAACGGGAGTCTCGTAGTTTTCTCCCACCAGCATGGCGTTTCGCTCCTTATAGGTCATACTGTAGGTTCCCTCGGGAGTAGAAAATCCCCGGCTTTCATTGCCTGATACAAAATCCGAATCCAACACCCGCATGCCGTCCTTATAGACAAAGAGATGCTGGGCGGTAAGGTTGGCTTCCACGTAGGAGTCTCCCCAATCGTGGTCCCCATAGGCCGCTGCCGTCTGGAAATATACCGGGGTCCGCTCTCCGCTTTCTCCTCTTCGGATCATGTCATAGAGCTCTTTTTGCTCCGTCTTATAGTCCATCCACCAGCCGTAGTCGCCGCCGCTGACTACCACTTCCTTGCCGTAGCTGGTCTTGAAATTCCGCTTTCCGAAAATGGTATCGTACTTTTTCTTGAGCCCTAATACAAACTCATCCACCTTGGCCTGATCCACACTCACATCTCCGGTGTCATAGTTCATATCCAGCCAGTCGCAAAGCACGTTTCCGTCGATGATCTCCTTTTCCTCTCCGAAGGTATAGGTGATATGGATCCTTGCGTACTTCTGGGAGCTTTCCTCCAGCTTGTTCAGAACCGGATTGTCCCTATAGATCTTCGGGGCCAGATAACAGCCTGCCGCATCCAGATCCACCTCCGGCTCCAGGGCATCCACGGCTGCAGTCACCACCGAAAGGGCTTTCTCATAATCCAGCTGATTGCCCTGCTCCTCCGGCACGATGACAAAGCCCTGCAAAGGATCATAATCCGAAAGTCCCGCATCCCTGGGCGGATCCACAAAGTCCTCCTGAAAACAGCGAGCTTTTTTCAGAGCCGCTGCCAGGGCATCTGCATCGTATCCGTAAAGATTGTCGATCTTATAAACCTTTTCCTTTCCGAAGATCATCTGGGAAAAGACGCTCCACACGTTCTGCTTTTCAATGATCCCTTCTACCTGGGCAAGATTTGCCACCTTCACGCCGATGGCATCTCCCGTAATCAGATCCGTGGTCTGTTGTCCGTCCTTTGTCCGCTCCTTCATCACCAGGCGGTACTGGCGCATTCTGCCCTCCAGCTCCGTCAGGGTCATGCCGGAGGCGTCGATCTCATTGATCATGGTGCCCCGTAAAAAGTGGGAGCTTCCATAGGTTCCGGAAATGATGAGACAAATGCAAAAGAAGATTCCCAGCACCACTCCCAGGATTACCAGGGGAAGGTGACGATAGCGCTTTTTCCTGGTTTGCTTTCTGACTCTCTCACCTCTTTGGGCTGCCGGGCGTCTTTGATCGGTATTGACCTTTCTTTGGGTGGGTTTTCTCTCTGCCGCTTTTCTGTCTCTTCTTATATCATCAGAAGGGGCGGTGCGCTTTGGCCGCTCCTCCGGGATCCTCTCGATGCGCCTGGTCTCGCCACCCACCTTTGCCGGTTTTTGCAGGTTCCCATCGGCAGGTCTTGCGGGCCTTCGTCCCGGCTGGGATGATCCCTGCCCCCTTTCCTGCGGGCGTCCGGGCTTCTGGTTCCCGGAGACACTCCTTTGTAGGTTCTTCTGCGAACTCTTCTGCGGACTCTTTTGGCCGCCTGTGCCGGCCCTTCCCTCCGGGCGCCTGGTCCCTTTGGCTGCCCCTTCCCTTTTTCTCTCTCCTGAAGGAGCAGGCGGTCTGTTCACAGGCACGTGAGTCAGCTCTATTCTTTTGGTATCCTGTTTCGGTCCCTCTGTCATGGTATCTGCTTCGTCCTAAACTGTCTTTCTATCATCAAACCTGGAAGCTCTGAAATCTCTGCATCAGATGCATCCTGGTCTCTTCTGCAAAATCATACTGGGTCATATACTCCCCGGTATAGGCGTGGATGGCATAGGCATCCCCGTCTAAAAATCTGTAGTAGTCACAATCCACCCTTCTTTGATCCACTGCCAGTCCCCCAACGCCGCGAAGGATCACATTCTCCGCTCCCAATGCGGTAAAAGCCGCCACCATATCGGAGGTCACCACCCTGCTCTTGCCCTTCACCGCTTCGCCAAAGGGCTCGTCCGGCCAAAGGTTTCCGATGACCATTTCGGGATTGCACACTGCACCCCTTCTGTCAATGAGATAGGCAAACAGCTCCTTGGATTTGCTTCGTCCGAAATGCACGGGCTTGCCATCCACAAACACCTCAAAGCTGCCGAAGCACCGAACCTGTACCCGGCTGGTGGTGGGGGCAGGGGGCCTATAGCGAAGATGTGCCAAAGCCTCCTTTACGGCAGGCTCCGTCACAGGTTTTAGGATGTAACCGCTGGCATACAAAGAAAAGGCCTCCGGCATATACTCCTGATAGCCCGTAATGAAAATGATATTACAAAGTGGGCGGATGCTCTGGATCTTTTTTGCCAGCTCTATGCCATTCATCTGGGGCATATCCACATCCAGAAAAGCCACATCCACCGACTGTTTTTTCACCAGTTCCAGCGCCTCCAGGGCATCCACCGATCCCTCATGGTTGCCTTCCGGATCCAGGCGGTTCAAAAGCCTGTTCATCATATTTACGATGGGCATCTTATCATCAACGGTAAGTGTAAACATCTCTTTTATCCTAACCCGTCTGTCAAACTCTGTTTTTGTCTCCCTGCAGGAATGGTAATGGTTACAGTGGTTCCCTGCTCCCCTGTCTCTTCCTTCAGTGTTCCGTCCAAAATCCGGATCCTCTTTTTCACATTCTCCAGGGCAATGCCCTTATGCTCCTTCTGATGGCTTGTCAGATCAGCTCCCGCATTTCCATTATCCTCTACGGTG
Organism: Lachnospiraceae bacterium; assembly: GCA_016282595.1. Lineage (GTDB taxonomy): Bacteria > Bacillota > Clostridia > Lachnospirales > Lachnospiraceae > RGIG7926. The sequence continues at coordinate 3,414 of JAEEKV010000108.1, read as the reverse complement.
ATCCGCACAAAATTCCCCATCATCTGTGTGGAGATGGTTACCTTTCCCTTGTGATCCTTCCGGCTCATGGCTCCATGCTTGATGGCGTTTTCCACGATGGGTTGGATGGTCAGCTGCGGAATGTAAAAATCCGTCACCTCCAGATTTTGCTCCACCTCAAAATCGTAGGTAGCCCCGGCTTTTTCCAGCATGATATACTGCCGGATATGCTCCATCTCCTTGGAAAAGGGGATCTTGTCATCATTGGTCATAGCCTCAATATTCCCCCGTAAAAAACCGGAAAAATCCTCCAGTCTTTTTGCCGCCTGCTCCGGATCCGTATAGCACAGATCCTCAATACACATCAGGGCATTAAAAATGAAATGGGGCCGCATCTGCTCCGCCAGAAACCTGGAACGTTCCGCGGCAACGGCTCTGGCCTCTTCCTCCAATCTCTTATCTTCTCTGTCCCGATATATGATATAGAAGATGGATATGGAAACCGCCCTGGAAAGACCCAGAAATGCAAACTCCGGTAACAGGCTTTCCATTCCCAGTGATACCACCCAGGGAAGAACGAGGGCAGCCACACAGCCTACGGAGATCATCCCCCGCCGTTTTATGAGCCTGCAGACTCCGTCCTGATCTATCAGGGTATATTTGATCTGAAACCAGATAGCAAGCACTTCACAGGCCAGGATGGAAATCATCCCCGGTGCTGCGATCTCTGTTTCCAACCCGGCCAGAATTCTGACAAAGCCCACTTCCGCTCCAAACAAAGCGAGGCTGTGTGCAATGGCTGCGTTAAAGATATAAATGATACCTTTTCCCACTTCTCGCTTTGCAGTGATCTCCGGAAACATGGGGATCACCATAAGCAGCATGATCACAATGCCGGATCCGTCTAATAGCATACTGTAGATTATGTCTTTTTGCACACTCTTCCTTCCTTCGAATCTCAGCCCGAGATGCTTTCAATCCTGACTGCCACTTCTTTACATTTTTTCATGATGGTCAACTGATATTGGATCCTGACAAGTGCGGATAAAAACAACAAGATCCACAACAAGATCAGGCAGAGTGCCTGTCCGATATGTCCCTGCATCTTTCCTGTCAGCACATCAAGTGCCATATGAAGATCTATTCCGTTCTTTTCCGTTACCAGCAAAACACAGCCCAGCAGGCTGACGGGAAGCAGCGAATATACGATAACCCTGCTTCGGTAATTTCCCAGCACCTCATCCTCCTTGGGCTCGGCACCGTAGTCATAGAGCACCTCCGAAAGACAGTACAGAAAGGAAATCATAATGAAAAAGGAAAGCAGATAATAGGATACCATATTGACGATCCGAAAACCAAACTCCAGATTTTCAACGTGTTGGCTCATCCACTGCTCTTGTGCATTCGCATTGCCGATGGCGATGACTGTACTTTCCGTCAGGGCGGCAAAGGTACCGATTCCCAGTCGCAAAAGTACCAGTCCCAGCATTTTCCGAAACCTGGGATAGAATCCGGAGATGGTGGCCACTCCGTTGATCATGGTGAGGGAGACCAGGACCTGGAAGACATTGACAAGGGCAAACATAAACCTGGCAATCATCTCCAGCCTCTCATTAAACACTTCAATAAATCCCAGTACATCAAAGATCAAATAGGGAAACAGGACCAGCGTCCAGCTGATCAGCTCCAAAAACAGAGCCCTGTAGATCAGATAAAAGCCTTCTGTCCTGCGGTCCTTCATCTCGTATCTCCTTTAGTCCTTCACGGATCCATTTGTGCTGATTGCACCATCATTAAAATAATAAGCCGCAGGGTGGTACGTGTCAAGAAATACCCTCCCTGCTCCCATTGCCATCCCGGGAAAATCGGATATAATGAAATAGGATCAAAGGCCCTTTGGGGCAGAAAGGACAAACTAATGACAAAGCAGGCACTTCCCGAGGCTTTTATCAAACGCATAGACGATCTTTTGGGCAAGGAGGCGGAGGCTTTTTTTGCTTCCTATGAGACTCCGGCGCACCGGGCCGTCTTCCTCAACCCTCTTGCCGCCTCCCCGGAAACACTTTGCGATATCCTTGATACCTGCCAACTGCCCCTGCTATCCCCGGTTCCCTGGGAAACAAAGGGCAGATACTATGAGGAAAGCATCCCTCTTGGAAAGCATATCTTTCATGAGGGTGGTTTTTACTATATTCAGGAGCCCAGCGCCATGGCTCCGGCTAATTTCCTGGCTCCCCGTCCCGGAGAGCGGGTGCTGGATCTGTGTGCCGCTCCCGGTGGAAAGACTACCCAGCTTGGCTGCAAACTGCAGGGAGAAGGGCTCCTTGTCAGCAATGAGATCCATCCCGAACGAGCCCGGATCCTGTCGGAAAATGTAGAGCGCATGGGACTTTCCAATGTCATCGTTACAAGCGCTGCCCCGGATGGACTGGCTGCCCGGTTCCCCATGGTCTTTGACCGGATCCTGGTGGATGCCCCCTGCAGCGGGGAAGGCATGTTCGGTAAAAATGAAGAAGCCATCCTGCAATGGAGTGAGGAAAACGTGGCCCTCTGTGCCGAAAGGCAGTTTGACATCCTGCAGCACGCGGATCTGATGCTGCGTCCCGGTGGCTACATCGCCTATTCCACCTGCACCTTTTCCAAAGAGGAGAACGAGGATCTCATCCGACGCTTTTTGGAAACCCATCCCCTGTATGAGCTCTGTGATCTGCCCCTTTGCGGCGGAATGATCCATGGATTTTCCGAGGCATACCCGGACAAAATGATCCGGCTTCTTCCCCACAGGCTGGAGGGAGAAGGGCATTTTGCGGCTCTTCTGTACAAAAAATCCCCTGCTGATGCAGGTTCCTTTGGACTTCTGAAGCCGGAAAAACAAAAAAAGAAAAAGACTCCCTCCACTTCAGTGAGTCTTTCTCCTCTGTTTGACTTTTTGAACGCTTCTCTTTCGGATACCCCGAAGAGCGCAGCCGCTAAAAGGCTGAAGGCCCTGACCCCCTCCGTGGCTGATGATCAGCTGTTTTTCATGGGGTCTCAAATCTATCTGCTTCCCGATCCCCTGATCCGGCCGCATTTGCAAAGCTTAAAGCTTCTTCGCCCCGGTCTCCATCTGGGCAGCCTGGAAAAGGGACGCTTTGAGCCTTCCATGGCTTTGGCAAGGGCGTTATTGGTTGACGATATTAATTATTATGTCAACTTGTCTCCGGTATCCGACCAGGATCGCGCACTCCTTGCTTCCTATTTTGCCGGCAATACCTTTCCCTATGAAGGCGAAAAGGGCTGGTATCTTGTTGCCATGGCAGGCCGCGGTATGGGCTGGGGCAAGCTTGCGGGAGGCATTATGAAAAACCACTACCCCAAGGGGCTTCGAAAACAGCTTCTCAGCTGAGATACTTCCTCTTCGGTCAGTTCTCTGTACTCCCCTTCCCCCAGGGAGGG
>JAEEKV010000107.1 GCA_016282595.1 Lachnospiraceae bacterium | reverse complement strand
CCGATGACAACGGTGGGAATGCGGGCCTGTACGATGGCGCCGGCACACATCTGGCAGGGCTCTAAGGTTACGTACATGCGGCATTCTTCCAGTCTCCAGTCCTCCAGTTTTTTGGAGGCCTTTTTAATGGCTGTGATCTCTGCATGAGATAATGTGCTCTTATCTGTATTGCGTCTGTTATAGCCCCGACCGATGACTTTATTATCATGAACAATGACACAGCCGATGGGAACTTCTCCCAGCTTGGCAGCTTTTTGGGCCTGCACCAGTGCCTGCTTCATAAAGCGTTCATCCGTTTTTCTCTGCTGCTTTTCTTCTGCAAGGCGTTTTGCTTCCAGCTCTTTTTCTTTTTCCAGCTTCGCAGCTTTCCGTCTTTGTATTTTTTCCAGACGTTTCTCTGTCATTACATTCATAGGAAACTTTTACTCCACAAACTTCACGCCGTCATACCGAAGCTCTACGCTGCCGGGGGTGATAGCTTTTTTCTCCCTATCCTCGGGATACAGGATCTTCATAAACAGATCCTCAATCTCTCCCCGGTGGATAGGCTGATTGCCGGAGGTAGGCATAAAGCCCCCTGCCATCTGCTTGTGACCGCCGCCGCTGCCGATGCCCTCCAGCGCCTGATGGATCAGTTTACCTGCATCCACCTTTTGCGGAACCTCGCTGCGGACGGAGAACTTGATCCCCTCCGGGCGGGAGGCATACACAATGGAAATGGTGATAAGCTCCAGGGATAAAATGAAATCCGAAATAATGGCGATCATGGCATCCGGACAATCAAAGGGAATGGAGGCAAAGCCCACATCATCAAAGATCCTGATGCTCTCGATAGCCGCCGCATAGGCATTCAGATCCGAAAGCTCCATTACATTGGAATACATCTTCCTGATCTTTTCCTGGTCTGCCTGCTTGAACACATAGTCAAACATATCCACATCCAGATCTGTTGATCCTCTGATAAAATCGTTGGTATCCATCTTGATGCCGTAGGCCAGTGCCGCTGCCGTATTGGGATCCATGGGAGTATCCGTAATGAAAAAATACTCTGCGATCAAGGTCGCACAAGCCCCCACAGTCCGGACATCTTTATACTGATATTCGCAGGGGATATAGGTGGGATGATGATCGATACAAGCCACCTCATCTCCGATCAGATCGGTGAGGTTGGCGTTGTACTTCTGAGAATCCACGGTGACGATATAATCATCCTCTGTCATATCCTTCAGCTCATCCGCATCCGTTGCTTCGATCTCAAACACCTTAAACATCTTCTTGGTGCTCATTCGTTCCACGGAACCATCATAGCAGATCCTGGCTTCCACACCGTGATAGCGCAAAAAACTCTGCAAGCCGAAAGCGCTGGCAATGGCATCCGGGTCCGGATAGTTATGCGTCTGTATGTATGTTCTGTGCCCCTTCAAAAGCTCCACCAGGGCCATCGGACTTGCTTCTGTCATCTTACCCCTCCCTTGCATACGCTGCTCATATACCGCTAACTACTGTCTTTCTGATTATAACAAGGATTCGACGTTATCTCAACCGCTTCCGGTATCTGTGCACCGATATATACATATATCGAATAGTTGCCGGCGGTAGGTGGCGGATGACTTCCGGGACGCGGCGCAAGCCCGGTAGATGGATGAGATTCTTGAAAACGCAGCTTGCCTCTATCAGGGAGAATCACACATGGATGTGCGATTCAGGGCCCACAGTGCCCGGATGGCATTTGGGCCCGACCCGTGTATATAGAACAACGTCTGCCTGCGTTTTCTTAGAAGCTCACCATATACCGGAAAGCGACCCGGAAGTGCATCCGCACCGTTTAGCCGGCAACAGCACAGTTGCGAACAGACAAACGCATCTGTTATAATACGGAAACGGAGGTAACGACAATGTTTTTCTGCGGTCTGAATAAGACAACCCTTCTGGACTATCCGGGACATCTGGCATCCACCATCTTTCTGGGTGGATGCAACTTCCGCTGCCCCTATTGCCAAAACAAGGACCTGCTTTTGCATCCCGCTGACTATGCGGCTTTTACCAAGGAAGATATCTTTGACCATCTGACAAAGCGACGGGGCATCCTTCACGGGGTATGTATTACAGGGGGAGAGCCCACTTTAAATCCGGAGCTTCCGACCTTCATCAAAAAGATCAAGGACATGGAATATCTGGTGAAACTGGATACCAACGGCACCCATCCGGACATGGTAAAAAAACTGTATGAAGAGGGTCTTATCGACTACGTAGCCATGGATATCAAGGCGGATCCAGAAGGCTACGCTGCATCGGCAGGTCTTGGCATGCAAGATGGCAATGAGCTGACGGCGCAAAAGGAAGCACTTCTTTCCAAGGTCCGGGAAACCGTCCGATTTTTGATGGAAGATGCAAAGCGTCCGGACTTTGATTTCGAATTTCGCACCACGGTAGTAAAAGAACTACACAATGAAGCCACCTTCCGTGGTATTGCCGACTGGATTGCCGGGGCACCCCACTATTTTCTGCAATCCTATGAGGAATCGGAAGGGGTTCTGATGCCGGGCTTTTCGGCCTATTCCGAGGAAGAGTTAAAAGCCTTTGCCTCCCTTATCAAACCGAAGATCCCATCCGTTGAAATACGCGGGGTATAAAAACACGGAGAAAAAAGCAGTAAAAAACGCGGAGTGGAAACACCCCGCGTTTGCATTTTCACAATTCCTTATTCTTTAAAACTCTAAGCTTCTCAGTATCCCAGGTACTTCACATACTTTACAACCATCAGCGCGATCTTCAAGGTCAGTGCATCATCAAAAACGCGGATGTCCAGGCCCGTGAGCTTTTCCAGTTTTTCCAGACGGTACAGCAACGTATTGCGGTGTACAAAAAGCTGGCGGCTGGTCTCGGATACGTTCAGGTTATTCTCCAGGAAGGTCTTAATGGTAACCAAGGTCTCTTCATCCAGCTCCGCAGGAACCTCTCCGCCGAAGATCTCTTCGATAAAGAGCTTACAAAGGTTGGGAGGAAGCTGATAGATAAGACGTCCGATGCCCAAAGTATGGTAGGATACGATATCCCGTTCCTCATAAAAGATCTTACCCACATCCAAAGCCATCTTGGCTTCCTTGTAGCTCTTGGATACGTCCTTGAGCTCATGAACAATGGTACCGGAAGCAACCTTTACATTCAGCATGGCTTCCGAATTCATGGTGCTGACGATCTCCTCTGCCACCTCTTCGATCTCGGGGTAGCTGTCCCCTTCCTCTAACTGCTTGATGACAATGAGGATGTTTTCATCCACAGTGGTAACGTAGTCACCGGACTGCTCCATAAACATTCCCTTGAGATAATCCACGGCAGCATTTTCCTTGCCCGAGGGGAACTCCAGGATCAGAACGGTTCTGGGTTTTGAGGTCTCTATATGAAGCTTCTTGGCCCGGTTAAAAATATCCACCAGAAGCATGTTATCCAGGATCAGGTTCTGGAAAAAGTTGTTGCGATCGTACTTTTCCCGATAAGCCACAGTAAGGCTCTGAATCTGGGTGGCAGCGATCTTGCCGATCATGTACTCCTCGGCGCTGTCTCCGCAGATCAAAATATAGGCAGGTTGTCCTTCCTCATAGATTTTCAGATACTGGCGTCCGCCGATGGATTGAGAATCCGCTGCGGAATCCCGAAACTGCATAATGGTCTCCGTATCTGCCGAAGGTGCGTCCTGGGTCTGTGCCACAAATCCCCCTTCATCATCGAAGATCTGCAGATCTACTTTTGAAATGGTCTTTAAATCATCAATACATTTTTGAATTACCTGTGTTGTGATCATGTAATACTCTCCGCTTCCTTATTTCTTTATGGAATAAAGGGAGAGACACTCTGTATCTCTCCCTTTCCATTTATCATTATAGAAGATTTCTGACTAGTTGGTGATAACCATCTCAGTCTCTTTGTCGAAGATGTGGATCTTCTCAACGTCGATAGCGAATTTAACTACATCGCCGGGACGAGCGGTTGTACGAGGATCAACTCTTGCAGTCATCTGATACTCGTCAAGATCGAAGTACAGATAAACTTCTGCGCCGAGAAGCTCATATACCTTAACTGTAGCTTCGAAGGTGCTCTGAGGAGAAGCCTCAACCATCATCTCGGAATCATATACATCCTCAGGACGGATACCGAAGGTAACGGTCTTGCCATTGTAGTTGCCCTCGATAAGTCTCTTAGACTTAGCAGGAGGAAGCGGAATGAAGTGACCTGCTACCTTAAGAACAGCAGTATCATCAACAACTTCAACAACAGCATCCAGGAAGTTCATCTGCGGGGATCCCATGAATCCTGCAACGAACAGGTTAGCCGGCTTGTCATACAGATTCTGAGGAGTATCTACCTGCTGGATGATACCGTCCTTCATAACGACGATTCTGGTACCCAGCGTCATAGCCTCGGTCTGATCATGTGTTACGTAGATGATGGTAGTACCAAGTCTCTGGTGAAGCTTAGCGATCTCGATACGCATCTGTACACGAAGTTTTGCATCCAGGT
>JAEEKV010000106.1 GCA_016282595.1 Lachnospiraceae bacterium | reverse complement strand
TCCCAGCTGTCCTGATTTTGATCCACATCATGAAAGGTTCCCTTATTCATGATGCTGTAAAAACGGCTGATCTCGGTTCCGTCGGAAAGAAGTTTAAAGTCCAGGTTTTCCGGATCAAGAGCATGGGGCTGAAACATGGTGGGGGAATACCGCTTCCATACCTTCATGGGACGCACGAAGACCTGATCCTCTCCTGCATAAACATCCAAAAAGAGCTGGGTTGTATCCCGGATGGTGGCAATGGCATCAAAGCTGTGACGTCCTCTTATAATGGGGAAATAAGCCACCGTATCCAGAATGAACAGATAGGGACAGGTCAGATGGAAAAAATTGCCCATCATCAGATCCGTTGCCCAGGCAGCCTCCAACTCTGATAAACAGTCAAATACATAAAATGCATCATAGCCTTCCCGCTCGATAAGGTTATGAATATCTACAGTGAAGGTTTCAAAACGGTGTGACAATTCCACCTGTTCGATCCGAAGTCCTTCTCTGGGAGTCAGGATGGGTTCATGCTCCGCAAACCGGATATAGATCAGATTTCTGTGATCTGCGATTGCCTGATCTGCGAACCGCTGTGCCACAATTCTGAACTCCCTCAGCGAGGGCACCTGCCATACCACGTTATCTCCGAGGCGGATATTCTGCAACGCCTCATCCATCATGGGAATGCCTGATTTGATCTCATCAAAAGCTGCCATCTTTCACCCTCCCGAAAAACAAAAAGGCGCCAATACCTTTCGGTATCGACGCCATCGCCGTAACTGCTGATTTCAGTATAGGATATCATGCCGAAAAAATCAATCGCAAAAATCTCTGTGGAAATGAGATCGCAGTTTTGATCCGACCTTACTTTTTCACCTGAAGCTGTGCAATGGATACATAGTGCTTCACTAAAAATTCCTCGGCGGCTTCTTTTTCCAACATCTCCATATGCTCGCTGTTCCACTGCTCCAGCTGCTCTTGCGTCATGGAAGCGCCAACGCCTCTGCAGGCCCGCATACGGCCATGCCATCCCTCTCTTGTAAAGGGAATATCTACCCTGAACTCTTCCTGGGATAACAGATCAAAATACTGCAAATACTGATCCGGCACCCATACCGGATGCACCGTATCTCCATGGGCATTCCAATTGGGATTGATCCTTAAAATGATCTCTTCGCTCTTTCCTGCAACGGGATCCTCGTAGGGAAGCCATCCCATGTAGAGGATCAGAAATTTCCCACCGGGTTTCAGCATGCTTGCAAAATTCGGTGCGGTGATATCATGGTTAAAATACCAGATGCACTGGCAGGCTGTAATGACATCAAAGGTATTGTCGGGAAAGGAAATCTCTTCCGCTTTTACGGTAAAGAAATCGATATCCATTCCGGCCTCTTTTGCCAGTTGTTTTGCCTGTATGATCTGATTCTCTGCAATGTCCGTAGCCGTCCATTTTGCGCCGAACCCATACATATTTCTGGGAAGCACTCCCGTTCCCGTACCGATATCCAGAACCTTCTGACCGTCCCTGCAAAGACCCAGATTCAGAATATACTCATAAAATTCCCTGGGATAAATGTCTCTGTATTTCGCATAGTCCGAAGAGGTCTTTCCCCAGTCAAAGGCTTTTCCGTTATCAATGTTTTCCAGTATCATATTTTCCCCCTTTTAATGGCCGGTATTCTTTCGATATTCACTGGGTGTTACCCCAACGGCTGCTTTAAAGCTTTTGAGAAAATGCTTCTCATTATCATACCCCACTGCAGTCCCCACTTCCGTAATCCGCAGGTCCGTATCCTGAAGCAGCTTTTTCGCCTCGTTGATGCGAACTTCTCTCACATAGTTCACAAAATTATTTCCTGTGTATTGCTTAAACTGGGTAGAGAACAGCGTATAATTCATAGACACCATATTGGAGACCACAGTCATGCTCAGGTCCTTTTTATAGTTGTTGTGAATATAGGCTATGGCCTCTCTCATCTTCCTGTCGTTTTCATTTTCACTGTCTTCGGAAGCAAGCTCCGAAGAAATCTGATTGAGAAACGCATGAAAGCTCTGCTGATAGTCTTCCAGATGATCGCTCATCAATGGGCGTATGAGTTTTTCGGGGATCTCCCGTTTAAAAACGGAAGTAAATTCCAGGCAAAAGGTTCTGATGGCAGCCTCAAAATCCTCATAGGGGATGTAACCTCTTTGTGCCGCCTTAAAAAACTTTTCAAAATCCTTTTGCACTTCTTTTGCACCTGCTGCTCCAAGTCTCTGAACCGACGCGGATATGACCGCTGCCTCCGTCAGATGTTTTGCATCTTCTATGAGCTTATCGGAGGCCTCTCGTTTCTCTTCCCTTACAATGCCTGTGCTCTCCAGAAACGCTCTTTTTCTCCTTGCCAAAGCCTGTTCGTAGGCGGATTTCAAAGCAGACACAGAGCCGCTAGGATCACTCAGTCCGACATAGGATAACTGATTTTCCTTTGCAGTATTTTCCAGATCCGTAGCCGGGAGGATGCAGACTGCCCCCTCATGGATGTTGATCCGAATCCCTTCTGAAGCCTTAGGAAGTCTGCCGATCATAACGCAATATTCTTTCCCTACATGACTGACAAGCAGATTTTCAAGATCTTCCATTTCTTTCGGTGTGGCATCTTTATCCAGCAGCAGATATTTCAGCAGTTTATTACCGGTGTTCTCCTTCAGATCCCTGTCTTTTTTTTTAAGTGTGATCTCCTCATCCAGTCTGGAAACGACCTCTTTGATCTTCTCTCTTTCAACCGGCTTCAGGATGTATTCTTTCACACCGTTTCGAAGCATCTGGACGGCATATTCAAAATCATCATATCCGCTGATCGCTACCACAAGGGGGATCTCATCAAGCTGCTGGATGTTCTGAACCAGCTGGATCCCGTTCATCTTCGGCATACGGATATCCGTAAAAACCAGATCAACGGGTCGGCTCTTTATGATCTCCAGGGCCTTCTCTCCGTCCGGGCACTCCAAAACCTCCCCGACTCCGGTTTCGCACCTTCTGATCATGGTTGCGATTCCCTGCCGTATCATCTTTTCATCTTCCACTACGAGTACGGTATCTATCATGCTTCTTTTTCCTCTCTGCCTACTTTATAACTCATGGGAATTCTGACACAAACCTTGGTATAACAGTTTTCTTTTGCCGCCACTAAAAGTCCATAGGGTTCCCCAAACTCCATCCGGATCCTGTCCTGTACATTCCTAAGTCCGATGCCGTTACCGGATCCTCCGCCGGATGGAATCTCCCCGCTGATCTTTCCACGGAGAATGGCAAGCTCCTCTTCATTCATTCCTCTGCCGTTATCCGTGATCTCTATGGTACAATCTCCATCCTCTTCCAAACTCTTGATATAGATGGTAGTATCCTCTGCGATCTCTTCAACGCCGTGGATAATGGCGTTTTCCACAATGGGCTGAAGCGTCATCTTCGGTATTCTCTGTTTCATGGCATTCTCTGACAGATTCAGTGATAAAAAGATCTCATAATCAAATCTGAGATTGATGAGCACCATATAGTTTTTGATATACTCAATCTCCTCGGATACCTGTACGGTTTCCGAAGACCATTTCATACTGTAGCGAAGGAGCTTCCCAAGGCTTGTCACCGCATCGGATATGTCATACTCCTCCCTGATCTCAGCCATCATTTTAATGGATTCCAGGACGTTGTAAATGAAATGGGCATTGATCTGATTCTGCAAAGCCTTCAGCTGGGAATCCTTGAATAAAAGTTCTCTGCTGACATTCTCCTGCATCAGCTTTTGTATCCGATCCAGCATCCTGTTGATCTGATAGGAGAGTTCTCCCATCTCATCGGATCTGTTTTCATTTTCCGTTCGCACTTCCAGGTTGCCGCCCCTGACTTCCCTGACTGTGGCAAGTACTTCATAGAATCTTCTCAGCACAATGCTTACCAGCATATATACCACCATAGCCAGTGCCCCAAGACCTATCAGAGCTGCTGCGATAAACCAGCGTCTTATCCTGTATATGGAGGCAATCCCTCCGGATATATCATCTACGGATACCAGCGTACCGGAAAGCTCCTTGATATACATACCCGATATGATATATTTTCCTTCCTTCTGATACTCTGTTCGGATCCCTGTTTCGTCACCCTCTTTTTCCAATTCACCAAGTTCCCTGGCAAGGGCTCCGGCTGCCGCCTCCACAGCCTCATAGGATGACGAAGCCGCATCTCCGAAGATCACTTCTCCCGTATCGGTAACAAAGCAGCTGACCTCACCTTCTATGTGTTCATACAGGGAAGGAAACAGGTCCTTTAGCTGCATACTGGTCTCTATATATCCGATGCGGCCGTTGGCACGATCATCCACGGGCGTAATCAGTGCCATGAGTTTTTTATCTCCCGGCGAGAAGATGTTCTCCCTGTAATCAAAGATCCATCCACCCTCATCTGCCATCCCTGCCCACTCCTGTTTTTGCAGACGGCTGTTGTTGTACATGACCGGAATCATTTCCTGCACGTTGTCAGTGATGGCATAATACCTGGCACCGTTAATGACCGGATTGGTGTTGATCAGCCTTTCAAGTGCAGCCACATCCGTGCCGTAGATCTCAATCCATTCCGCAGTGGTATATGTCGCTCCTGTTTTTGCCCGGTTGAGTACCTCGTTCATCTTGGCATTGGACAAAAAGAACTGGGTAGTCATATTGATGGCGTTAATGTTATTTGCAATGCTGTCCATGCGCCTTTCCATGGTGGATTGCATATAACTGACACTCTCCCGTATATGGGTCTGTTCGAGATTGTAAAAAACAATCCCGCCAAACACCCCCATGAGAAGCGTCACCAAAACCATCGTCACCAGAGTGAGCTTGCTATTCAGTTTCATTCCTTTTTTCGAATTATTCAATACCCAGCTTCCTCTTGGCTTCTTTTACATATTCGTATTTTTTCTTTTGCAATTCGGAAAATCCCAGCGCCTCTCTTTTCCTTTTGTATTGCTCCAGGATCTCATCAAAGGTCTCATCACTGTCTGCCAATAGCAGCTGCACCAGCGTTTCACTCCAGAGCTTATTGATCCTGTCATTCACATAAGCATCCTGGGTATCGGAAGAAAGGATCACATCATACTGTCCTGTATAAACGGTATGATCATAGGTCCATTTTTCCGGCATGGTGGCAGGGTCCTCTTCATCCGTTTGCCATTTTTGCTGCATAACATTATCCTGCAGCATCCAATAGGCGTCACTGCCTCCGTATAGCTCGTCATACTTGGTCCGGTCCGTCAAAAGAAGCTTGCGTACTTCTTCCTTCTCCACGGGGACACCGTCCTTTTCATCATAGGTCACCCCTTCGACACCGAGATAAACCATCTTCTGTCCTTCTTCGGAGATGAGATAATCCAAAAATTTAATTGCCTTCTCAGGGTCTTTGCAATTCTTGGAGATCATGGTAAGGGTCCATCCGCTGACGGTTCCGGAGGGCAGCATATAATCTGCGCCGGAAGAGTTTTTAGGACCATCGACAGCGATATAAATACTGTCCGGATCTTTGGCATAAAGAGTCTTTTGCTGCGCCGTCATATCCGTATATTGATAGAGCATGCAAAAATACCTTCCCTCTGCAAGCTTTTCTTCCATCTGCACTCTCTGGTCTATGAAAATATCCGTGGAAAGATACCCCTCTTCCCCCAGTTTTCGGAACATCTTAAGCCACTTAATGTATTCGGGATCCGTATTTCTGTCATAAAGCTTTCCGTCCTGCTCCATGGGGATCGCCAGAAAATTCTGCAAGTACTGATCAAAGGATACATTTCCCGTATCGTCAAAAATATGGGCACCGATGGGGATCAGGGGTTTGCCGTCGATCTTGGGAAACATTGCCGTTGCCTTTTTGACTGCATTCTCAAACCCTTCCACCGTAGTCATGTCAGGGCTGCCGATGGCTTCATAGATATCTTTCCTGACTAAAAAGGTCTGATTGGAACCGATCTGATCGTTGTTTTTGACATCCTCCGGGGTAATGGAGGAATTGGGATAGCCGTACAGATTCCCGTCCGGCTGAGTGTACCAGCTGACAGCCTGGGGATCTGCCACCTCATAAAAGTGCATGTCATATTCATCCGCCAGTTCATTTAAGGCATAGACCATATTCCCCTGGATCATATCATTGACCTGAGGCTCCCACCATCCTATTGTAATGAGATCCGGAAGGGTTCCCGAAGCCATCAGGGCATTCAGTTTTTCTGCTTCATTTCCGGAAGGCGTAACAAAGTTGATACTGACTCCCGTCTTTTCGGTGATGGCACGGGAGACTGCATTATTTCCCCAGCCCGTGTTAAACCACGAGTAGTTGATATACCAGTCAAACTGCGTCGTTTGAACATCTTCGGTTTTTCCAAGGGTATCGGCCTCTGTTTCATAAGTCTTTTCCGGCGCAGTCTCCTTTGCACCTTGGGCTCCGCAGCCTGATAACAACCCTGCAGATAATATCGCAAGCATCGTCAATAGACTCCATATGCAGTTGTCTTTTTTTCTCTTCTTCAACATGATTTCAGTATATCATAACAAAACAAAGATGGACAGCAGGGAATAAAGGACCATGGCTTTCATAAATGGTCCAAAAAGGAAAGATGCTTTTGGAGCACCTCTCCTTTTGGATGGATGTATTGGTGAAGCTTTGAGGAGATTATTTACTCTTTCACACTTCCTGAAGTGATACTGCTGATAATGTATCTGGAGCAGAATGCAAACACGATCAAAATCGGGATCACGGAGATGGCAACTCCCAGATAGATCGCACCTTGATTCTTCTGCAGATCTGTGGCTGCATTAAGGGTGGATATCATAACGGGAAGCGTCATCTTTCCCGGGGAGTTAAGCAGGATCAAAGGTACCAGATAAGCGTTCCAGTTCCCGATGAAGGCTCCGATGGAGATGGTTGCAATACCGGGTGCCATGATGGGCAGAACGATCTTATGGAAGATCATAAACTCACTTGCCCCGTCGATCCTGGCCGCTTCCAAAAGGGTTTTATGCAGCGTTGCCTGTACATACTGCCGCAGGAAAAATACGATACCCGGGGAAGCGATGGCCGGCACAATGAGAGGAATATAGGTATCTACCAAATGGAGCTTCTGACACAGGTTGTAAAAACCGATGAGAGACAGCTGGGCCGGTATCATCATAAAGATGATGATGACTCTGAACAAGAGGTTATTTCCTTTAAATCTGTACATCGCCATGGCATAACCGGTTACTGCAGAAAAATAAGCGGTGCAAAGGGTTGCCGGTATGGCAACCTTCAGACTGTTACCAAGGCCCTTGAACAGATTGACATAGCCAAAGAGCTGTTTCCAGTTATCCACAAGGCTGGATCCCGGCAGAAAGGAAAAGGAATGGGTGATCTCCACTCCGCTTCTGGTGGAATTGACGATCATGAGCCAAAAGGGAAGAATACAAGCCAGTGCCAATAGGAAAAGCACCACGTACAGCAATCCTTTTTTCATCTTATATCCAAAACCTGCCATTGTTTAATCCTCCTCTTTTCCCAGGAACTTAAACTGAATCAGTGAGAAGATCAATATGATCACAAACAGTACATAAGCGATGGCTGAAGCATATCCCACCTGATGAGTCTCAAATCCGAACTTGTACAGATACATTACCACTGTCTGCAGACTTCCCGAGGGTGCTCCCATGGTACCCGGTGCATCTCCCTGCATCATAAAGGGAAGGTCAAAGAGCTGCAATCCGCCGATGAGAGATGTGACAAACACATATAACATAATGGGCCGAAGGAGCGGGATGGTGATCTTAAAAAAGGTGGTCCATCTGCCGGAACCATCGATGGCCGCAGCCTCAAAATAATCCTTGGGGATTCCCTGTACTCCCGCCATCAGCACAATGAAGGAATTTCCAAACCACATCCAGGCTCCCAGAACCGATACCACATACGGGGCCGTGGCAACACTTCCCATCCAGTTAACGGGAGTTTTTGTAAGCCCCGACGCCATCAGGATCTGATTGAAGGTGCCGTGCTGCCAATCAAGCAGCGTCTTAAAGAGAAATGCTACCGACACTGTAGAGATCAGATTGGGCAGATAATATACAGCTCTGAAGATGGGAAGTCCTGCCATCTTATATTTGATGTCGCTGAAAATGACCGTCAAAAGGAAGGCGATTCCCAACTGCAGAATAATATTGACGCCCCAGATCTTGAAGGTATTCAGCAGAGCTCTCCAGAAGAATTTATCGTGAAGCACGCGGGAATAATTAGCCAGCCCGTTAAAGGTGGGATCACCGTATCCTTTGTAATCCATAAAGCTTAAGTAAAAGGTCCGGACTACGGGATAAATACTGAATACGGCGAATACGATCACAAACGGCAGGACAAAAAGATACGCCGCATGATTCCTGTTTTTCATCTTCTTTTTGGAAGTAGTATTCATGATTCCTCCTGGTAAGTCAGATGGGTTGGGCAAAAGATTGCCCTTCCCATCTGTTGTAACAATTTCATTAGATCCGTTTATCTGTTTACAGTGATATCAGGGTAGGTAGATTCTACAATGTCGTAGAACTCGCCAAGTGCTTCGTCTTTGCTCTTCTCGCCTTGCTTTACTGCTGTACATGCCTGGCCCCATGCATCGTTGATCACCTTGTCATAGCGAGTTACCTTGGAGTAGTCAATGCCCTCAGCCTGTTTGAGCCAGAATGCATATAACTTCTCGTTGCCATAGATTGCATTTTCATCATCCTTATGCTTATCCAGTACGGATACAAGAGAAACCGTATCGCCTTCAGACTTTTCAATCCACCACTCAGCTGTCTCCTCATCCAGGGTGACCCATTTCAGGAAATCCCATGCCGCATCTTTGTGCTCGGAAAGTGCAGAAATACCAATAAAGGTGCCGCCGCCAAATCCGTATGCGGGACCGGAACAAACGCCCCAGTTTCCGGAGGTTTCGCCTACGTTATCACGCAGTGTAAGTACGCCCCAGCTGGGAAGACCGAATGCAAATACCTGAGTCTTTTCCATATCTTTGGTAGCCTCTGCGAACTGATCGGCATCCCATACGTTAACGGAATCATCAGTGTAGCTTTGGATATCTGCTGTCAGGATGGGAACCTCTCCTGCCATAGCCTGATACCAGGGAGTGGACCACTGATTTGCATAAGCGGTGTAGTCCTTCTGATAAAGATCCACTACTAGATCCATGTAATCCAAACGTGCCTGGTTAACATTCAATTCACCATTTACAACCCATGCAGAATCTCCGGAAAAGTAATTGATCTCGGCATCTGATGCAAAGATGCGATATCCGCTATCCTTCAAGGTCTTAGCAGTATCCAGGATGGTTGCATAATCCTTAAACAGCTTTCCGATCTCCTCCGGGTCATCCGTACCGAATACTTCCTTTGCAATGTCTCTTCTGTAGTACAGACCTGCAGGTGTGATCTGGTAGGAAATCGCTCTCTGGATTCCTTCTGCATCCTGTCCCACCTTCCAAACATAATCGACAATCTGTCCCGCATAATCCTGTGCGTTGTAAGGCGCCTGGTTCAGATCTTCAAAATATCCTGCGTCATAAAAATCTTCCAACATCTGGGGTTCGCCTACGATGATATCCGGCTCCTTCTGTCCGCCGTTCAGTGCCGTCTGCACCTTTGTTGCATAATCTGCAGGCTCGATGACAACGGTTTCAACCTGCACATCATGTGTCTCTACATAATGCTCTGCAAAGGTTTCCAGGTCCTTAGCCAAGGTCCAGATAACCAGTTTCTCATCTCCTTCTTCCCCTACAACTGCACTGTCTGCGGCATCTGCCACCTGGGTACTGTCTTCTTCGGCTTTAGGAGCACTTGTATCCTCCTTTACCGGAGCGTTAGCTGCTGTTGCATTACCGCCGCAGGCTGTAAGTGAAAGTGTCATTGCACCTGCAAGAAGCAGTGCCGTGATTTTCCGTAACTTCATGTTTTTTTCCTCCCGGTTTGAATTTGAGTTTTGCAGATGTGTCTGCTGTTCATGGTCCCATTATAGGAAGATCCGATCCACAGAAAAATGACACTAATTTTATTCCGGTGTCATTTTTTTATGTCTTTTGGAGGTGTCTTATTTTTCAATCCTGCCGCCTCTGTAATCCAGTATGATGGCCCTGCTCCCCCGGCTCATCACTGCATCACCTTCATCATTGATCACATGACTGATCCCGGGATTTCCGTCAAGCATAACCGTGCAGATATTATGAATATGTACCTTTTCTTCATCCGGAACTTCCATGGCGCTGTAGGCTTCCAGGGTTGTATCTCTGTGATAGGAATAGATTCCAAGTCCGATGCCTTCGAAGGCCTTCACGCCATCCTCTACTTTAAAAGAAGCATAGCCGTGTACCTTGCCCCCATAACTGTTCCATGCAGACTGGGCCGGCACATCATAGGGCATCTCACTCTGGTACATCACGCACATTCCCGCATCCCCCTTCCACAGTGTCTGGTATTCCTGAAAGTGTTCTACCATGAGGGCATACATATAATTCCTGTCACCCTTTAATTCGATGCCGGTTTTGGAGACATTTTGATCCCACGCCACATTGTCACCGTGATCCGCACGCCATACCCAGAAATTGTCACCAATCACATCATTGCTCTCCAGGATCACACAGGTATCCGCCTGAGCATCATATTGATTGCTTGCACCTCCCACTCTGAAAAACAGATCATACAAACGAATGGGAGAGGATTCATGGGAACGATCCTTCTGTCCCACCTTCAGCAAATATTCACTCCTTTTAGGACCTGCATCAAACAAGAGTCCCGCCAGAATGATCCCATCCTCATCTGCTGTTTCCACGCAGGGATTTCCCGCCACGGGTCTTAGGGTAGCAAGTCCAATTCCCAGCAAAACGGTATTCTCACGCTCCACCTTAAGACTTTCTTCCAGCTCATAGATGCCCGGTGTAAAGAGGATATGCTTCTTTTCCTTCAGCGCTGCATTGATGCTTTTTGCACTGTCCTTCTCGGGATCAGCCAGATAAAACTCAACCAGCGGTATGCAGGTATCTTTCGAATCGTCTTTCCGCTCATCCTCCATCCAGCTGATGCCACGGGCCTGTCTTATCACCTTGGGAACCACCACATAATATCCTTCTTTTGGGTCATAACAAAGGTAAGGCTTCTCTCCTATGACAGGTGTATATTCCACAGAGGAATAGGCTCTGTCCGGCCAGGTATCTACAGGATCACATCCTGGGGCATCTCCCATAAATACAAGATTCCAGTTTTCTCCTCTCCAGCTGCCAAATCGGGAATTTCTTGTAAGCCATTGCTGCTGGGATCCGCTGTCGATCATTTTGTTCACACAGGTATCAGCAATAAATCCACCGCTTGCCCAACCATTTTCATCATGAAGAAAAAGGGTTCCATCCACCGCCATCCTTCGAAAAAAGGTGGCCTGGGACACCGCCCAGGTCGCATCATCTTGGATCTTAAGATTCTCTATTCCCCTCCAGAAATTGCAAAGAGCCATATGGTTCTTGGGATCATCGGACATCCATCTGGCATTTACATATAACCCGCCAAGCTTGGTATCCGTGGGCTTTTCTCCAAGACCTGATATTTGAGTGTAAAAGCCAACCTTTGGAACAATGCTCTTATGGTACTCACCCGGCATAAAAAATACCGCATACCTGTCATCTCCAAACTGGTTTGCCTCCTGTTTCTTCCACAGCTCCCTTAACACTGCATTGACCTTCTTCGGATCATCCTCCGGTGTAAATACATAGGTCCTTTCCCCGAATGGATTGATATCTCTACCTCTTTTCTGACTCATAGTTTTCTCTCCTTTTTCATTCCGGAACTTGACAAATTCTGCGCGAAATCCTGCCGCACCTGAAACTGCAAACAGAATTCTCCTATTTACAGAAATTCATTCTACATAAGAAAGCATTTCAGATGCAGGAACCAAATTACACTATGGTATCATTTTTTCTCTTTCTCTGAAAAAAAGACACCTTTCTAAAAAAACGAGCATACAACCTTCCGCCTGTTTTCCTTATTGTATTGGTATAAAAAAACGAAGGGGGTTAATCCGGATCGGCAACGTTACGAAGCAAAAAAAACAAAACACAACAAGAAAGGACGAAAACATGAAACGAAAACGAATCGCAAAACAATTTCTTTCAGTGACACTGAGCCTTGGTATGGCGCTTACCTCATTTGTCATCCCTCAGGCTCCGGCTGTTGTATATGCTGAAGAAGTAAAAACCAATCTTCTGGGAAACTGTGATTTTTCAGAAGCCTTAGCCAACGGTGATGTAAAAGGAAATTGGGAGTTCTGGACTGACAGAGGATCATCGAGTACTGTAACCAATGGAGCGCTGAATGTCACTGTGGCCGGTGGGGATGAAAAAGAGCACTGGCATACACAGCTGACACAGAGAGTGGATCTGGAAGATAATACAGTTTATACCCTGTCATTCGACGCTGTATCCACTGCAAATGCCTCCATTGGCGTTGAGCTACAGGAAACCAATAACTGGGCAAGCGCTCTGACAGATGGCATACAGACCTATAATCTGGCAGCAGGTATACCGCAGAAAATTACAATTTCCACCAAAGCAGCCTATACAGGATTCAGTAATGCAAAGCTCTCTATTCAATATTCCTATCCCGGAAATGCCGGTGCCGTGATCACGATATCGAATATTGAATTGACCGGTGGAGCCGGCACTACTCCTACCATTCCCGATACCATCGGAAAAGAGTATGATTTCTCAGCTGTTGATGACAACGCAGCAAATAATTATGCTGATCCCGGTAAAGAGAAGGACGGTTATAACCTGGTATGGGCCGATGAATTTGACGGCAACTACGGTAACGCCAACGTCGATGCCCAGACCGGCCTGAACCTTGATAACTGGGCTCCCCAGCTTGGCGATGGTACCACGGATTGCAACAATCCCGGATGGGGCAACAAAGAGCTCCAGGCTTATACGGCTTCGGCCAAAAACATCGGCGTCAACGAAGATTTAAGCAAGGACGGAAACGGGGACGGACTTCTTCGTATTACAGCTGCTTATGAACCAAACGGCTATGTATATGGCACCGAGTCTTCCAAGAAATATACCTCTGCCCGACTTCGCACCACCAAGCCGGATGATGCTTTGTTCAACACCACCTACGGTTATGTGGAAGCACGTATTTCCCTTCCGGAAACCAAAGGTGCCTGGCCTGCATTCTGGATGCTTCCGGAAAGCACTACCATCTACGGCAACTGGCCTGTATCCGGTGAGATCGATATCATGGAGACCGTGGGTGCGGGAGTCGGTGGAAAACAGGCTTGCGGAACCCTGCACTGGGGCGCACCCGAGCATGTCTTTAAGGGAAGCGGCTATGTAGATCTTTCCAGCAATTTTTCCTACTTCCATACTTATGCCATCGACTGGGAGCCCGGTAAGATCACCTGGTATTATGATGGAGAGCCCATTAATTCCCTGTCAAACTGGAAGGGAAAACTTCCCGGTGCCTCCGATGCCCTTTCCTTTGACGCTCCATTTGATGAGCCCTTCTATATGCTGCTGAATCTGGCAATTGACAGCGGACAGTTTGGCGGCGCTACGAACAAAGCCACCTTTGAACAGGCTATCAATATGTATGTGGATTATGTTCGTGTATATCACAGAAAAGACGGATACGCACCTTCCGTAATCCGCTCCGCATCCGAAGATACCAAGACCGATTGGGCAACCTATGCAGGTACCAACCTGATTCCGGATGTAACCACAGAAAGCATCGATACCACCTCCGGCGGCGCACTGCAGGATGCGACTGCTGATGTTAGCAAGTGGATGCTGTCCAATCAGGATGATGGACAGGGTGCTACCATCAACGCCTATACTGATTCCAAGAGCAACACCTGGGCAAAAGTTGGTATCGCCAATGCAGGTGCAAATGATTATTCCGTTCAGCTCATCGGCCATTACAATGCAAAGGCCGGCTACGTTTACAAGGTAAGCTTTGACGCCTTTGCTGAGGGCGGCATGATCGGAAAGACCGTAAACTGTGATTCCAAGGAGTGGAACAGTTGGGGCACCTATGGCATACAGTCCTTCGAACTGAAAGACGAGCCTACAACCACCTCCTTCCTCTTTGCACAGACAGAAGATTTTGATAAGTGCCGTATCGAGTTTAATATTGGCGCACAGGGTACCGGAACTGTATATGTCGGAAATGTCAAGGTAGAGATCGTAGATCCCCTTTCTCTGGATCAGGAAACAGACCTTCGCAAGCCTCTGGCAGACGGCAATCTGATCTATAACGGCAGCTTTGACCAGGGCGATCTGCATACCGGTTACTGGAGAGCCACTGAGGGAACCACCTTTGAAGTTCCCCGCTATACCGCCACAGCCCTGAAGGATACCGATCTTTCCGTAGAAGATGTAGCCGCCGGTGAAACCCATTACTATGAGAGACGCGCACAGATTTCTTCAGAGAATATCCCGACGATCTATCAGCCGGAACTGAAAATGGCAGCAGACGATTATCAGGTTTCCTTCGATCTGTACAGTACCGAAGATACCAATGTAACTGTGGGAATCTACAGAGCCGATGAAAACGGACTTGGTACCAAACTGGTATCTGCAGCAGCTCCTTACAGCGCTACGGCAGGAGTAAAAACCTACACCTGGAACTTTACTTCTACGGAAGATATTGAAAACGGCGCACTGGTATTTTGTTTTGATAAAGGCGCAGCTGTGATGCTGGACAACGTCAGCATGATCGGTGCTTCACAGGCAGAGAAAATTGATGAGACTCCCGTGACTGCCGATGATGAATGGCAGGCAAACACTGCAGGTGCTGCAGGCGCAGCCATCACCCTTAACAAAGTAAATGATACCTGGGTAGCATCCGGTGTTACCAGCGCCGCAGGCGCATGGTACACCCCTCAGATCGGCAGTAACGATTTCAACATCGCAGGCAAAAAGACCTACACCCTCAGCTTTAAGGTAAAGATGGATCAAAACACAAACGGCACCTTCGACTACATCATTCAGGAGGATGGCGGCAACTGGAAAGTCGTTCAGGATGTAGTCTCTGTAGATATCACGACCCTGGGCGAGGCTGATGCAGATGGCTTCTACACCTATACCAAGCAGATTACCGCCGCTGACCCCGTTGCAGGCGCACACGTAAACTTCGGTCTCGGAAACAGCGGAGCCAATAACGGAACCTTCTCCTTTAAGGATGTCAACCTTACCTTAAACAAGGCAGAGGAAGGCAATGGAAACGGTCAGAATACTACCATCCATATGCCTGAGACCTACAGCATCTCCTATGAACTTGACGGCGGAGTCAATGCACAGAGTAACCCCATCGGTTACACCGGCAAATCCGGCAACAGCATTTCCCTTGCAGCTCCCACAAAGGATGGCTATACCTTCCTGGGATGGACGCTGGGACAAAAGGGAAGCGACTATATCTCTTCTCTTTCCACCGACCGCACGGGTGCGATCACCCTTTATGCAAACTGGAAAGAAAACAAACAGGCGGCAGATACCAAGCCGGAAAAAGACACCTCCGTATCCGGCAAGGATAAGGATAAGAGTAAAGATACCGTTGCAGCAAAGCCCGGTAAAGATGAAAAAACAACCGATGAAGCAACACAGAAAAACGAAGAAACAGCTAAGATCAAAGTAGAAAAGATCACCCTTACGGGTATCTCCAAAAAGATTGCCGCAGGCAAGCAGATCCAGCTTTATGCAGATGTGGCTCCTGCAAATGCCACCGACAAGGCCATTGTCTGGAAATCCGACAACACCAAATATGCTACCGTTTCAGATACAGGTTTGGTTACCACCAAGAAGGCAGGCAAGGGCAAGACCGTTACCATTACTGCTACCGCAAAAGGCGGAAGCGAAGTACTGGCAACCTACAAGATCAAGATCATGAAAAAGGCCGTTACCTCCATCAAACTGAAGGCATCCTCTAAGAAGGTAAAGGCCGGCAAAACCGTAACCATCAAGGCAACTGTGAACCCTTCAAGCGCAAAGACCACCAACCGCTCTCTGACCTGGAAATCCGGCAACTCCAAGTATGCAACCGTTTCCAAAAAGGGTGTGGTAAAGACGAAAAAAGCCGGCAAGGGCAAGACAGTGAAGATTACCGCAACCGCCACAGACGGAAGCAACAAACAGAAAACCATTCAGATCAAAATCGTCTGAGAAAGCCTTCCAAAAGCATCACATAAGAAAGCTCCGAATCCAACGTATGTTGGGTTCGGAGCTTTTCTTATCTTGTTCTTATCTTTCTACAGTCCCCT
Source organism: Lachnospiraceae bacterium (assembly GCA_016282595.1). Lineage (GTDB taxonomy): Bacteria > Bacillota > Clostridia > Lachnospirales > Lachnospiraceae > RGIG7926. Next base: position 4,787 of record JAEEKV010000106.1, on the reverse strand, counting down.
ATCCTTCAGCTTGGCTACCAGATCCACATAGAATTCTCTTACATCAAAACCGGAAATGTTCTCTCTGTTCAGATCGATCATATCGCCATGGGAAATACCACGCTTTTTCTGATTCTCCAAAAAGGTGTAATCCTCTCCCCATTTAAATGACCCCTCTCCTACCAGACCGTCATTACGTCCGTCAAACCAGCCCACCAGATGATAACTCATGTTCAGAGGGAAGGCGCCGCTTCCGGCTTTTTTCATGCAGGATCCGATGCTCTGGGTATAGATCCCGTTGCCCTTGTAATCAAAGCCATCGGCTGCCTCACCGATTTTCTTGCAGCCGGAGGAAGTAAGATCCGTTACTGCTGCTATAAAATCCGGATTGCTGTCTCCCATTCTGTGAAGGGCATTATTGTAAGCAGCCGCTACCTTTTCCTTCATTCCTGCGGGGGCTTTACTCAAAAGATACTCTGCAAACTCGCAGCCCTTATGAGGTGTATTCACAGTGGTAAGGGATGCCACATAAGGTGCCATTCCCTGGGTTGCAATGGCAGTTTTCATATCAAGTCCACCCTTGGAATGAGCGATGACATTGACCTTCTCGCATCCCGTAGATTCCACGATCTCCTTGATCCTCTCTGCCAGTTCCACCGCACTGTCATTGACAGCCGCAGCTGACTGGTGATTACCATAGTAGATGGTAGCGCCGTTTTTCTCCAGTTCTCCGGGCACTCTGCCCCAGTAATTGAAATACTTAAAATCCCTGAAGAACACACCATGCACCATCAAAAGAGGATACTTGGTTTTACAGATCTGCTGGGCGGCACGTTTTTTGTTTTTACTGATTTTTGACTTTTCAAAAATGGTCTCTAAAAAAGTAGTGCGGATGATCTGGTTCAAAACGATGAGATGCACAATGGGGATCCATCCGCAGATGATCCCGATGAGACGAAGCTTGATCCCCAGCTGTTGGGAGGTGGCATACACCATGATGATACCGATCCAGAAAACGGTGATCTCCACCAGGGTCACAATGCAGATAAAAAACCAGCGTGCTTTCATGGTATCCACAAAGCCGTTTAGTTTCATTTCACGGATCAGGAAAATCGCACAAACCGTCACTGTAATCAAAAACGCAGAGAGCAGAAAACACCCGATTCCGAGTATATTCAGCCGCATCTGCGTGATTGGTTTTTCCGTATTCTTTTGATTCATGATGTAGTCCCCTTTTTGTCTATTCCTTCAGATCCTGAAACTCCTCTTTATGCTTCAAAAATACTTCTACCAGCTTCGGATCAAAATGCTCCCCGGCTTCCTCCTCGATGATCTTGAAAGCCTTTTCGTAAGGCATCGCCTTTTTATAGCACCGCTCGGAGATCAGAGCGTCAAACACATCTGCAATGGCCATGATCCTGGCGCAAAGAGGGATTTCCTCTTCTTTGAGTCCGTTGGGATATCCGGAGCCGTTCCACTTTTCATGGTGATAGGTAGCAATGTCGGAACCAAAGGATAGAAACTCCTCCTCCGTAATTCCGCTGAGTACGTTTCTTACCACCGTTCCCCCTGCAGCTGCATGCTGCTTCATTTTCTCAAATTCTTCTTCCGTCAGCTTACCCGGCTTTTTCAGAATCTGATCCGGCACCACGATCTTGCCCACATCATGCATGGGTGCAAGCACATATAAAAGAGTAATGAAGTGATCCGTCAATTCATCGGTGTAAATCCCTGCTTCTCTTGCGTCCTCTGCCAGGGCTTTTACATAGGCACTGGTCCGGGCAATATGCTCTCCCGTTTCCGTATCGCGGCTCTCAATAAGGTTGGCCATACCGGAAATGATCTGCTCCTGCATCCGGGACATCTTATCCTGATTGATCACCAGCTCCGCAAGGGCATCCTCCTGGTTGAGGTCATTGTAGTAGATATAGCAAAGACTTGCTGCAATGGCGATGGCAATATAGGTGATATTGACCTTATAAAACGTCATGGGCAAAATGCCTGCCACCAGGATCACAAGGATCATCAAAATGGTACCCATATCCCTGTGCCGAAAGCGCTTTCCCGCAATACTGATACAAACAATGAGATAGGCCAGACTAATAACAAAGAATACCTCATACAGGATGAAATAATCGCCTCTGTGATAGCCCACACTGTCATAATAGAATACTGCGCCGAAAAATGCGGCAACGCCTTCTATAAGCAGGTTCAACAAAAAGTAAACCGCCGCAACAATGGACTGATGTTCCAGCCCCAATGCACCGGAAAAAAGCACTGCCAGAACCGGTGCGGTAGAAAACTGGATCACCGTCAACACTGTTAAAAGTCCTGCAAAGGACTCATCATAAACGCCGCAATGTACTGCATATTCTGCAGCAGCGCACATCATAATACACAGAAAGGTCAGCACAAACCAATCCTTCTGCTTTCTGTCAAAGCCGGAATATCCGATGACATGAATGGACATTGCCAGCATTAATAATTCAGTTAGGATAATGGTACCAAAATAAAAGGTCATATCCTCACCTGCATTTTTTATAAACTATGGTTTTTAGTAATTCTCCGCCTTCAATTCAAAATAGCTTTGCGGATGGTTGCAAACCGGGCAAACCTCGGGAGCCTTCGGTCCCACATGTACATGACCACAGTTAGAGCACTGCCAGATGCAATCTCCATCTCTGGAGAAAACAAGATCTCCTTCGATATTGGCAAGGAGCTTTCTGTAACGCTCCTCATGCTCTTTTTCAATGGCTGCAACACCTTCAAACAGGGCTGCGATCTCCTCAAAGCCTTCCTCGCGGGCTTCCTTGGCGAACTTTGCATACATATCGGTCCATTCGAAGTTCTCGCCTTCTGCCGCATCCTTCAGATTATCAATGGTAGAAGGGATTGCTCCGTCTTCCTGCAGGAGCTTAAACCAGATTTTAGCATGCTCTTTTTCGTTGGCGGCAGTCTCCTCAAAGATCTTGGAGATCTGTACGAAGCCGTCCTTCTTTGCCTTAGAAGCATAATAGCTGTATTTGTTCCTTGCCATGGATTCCCCTGCAAAGGCTTCCTTCAGGTTTGCTTCCGTTTTCGTTCCCTTTAAATTTGCCATTTCCAATCCTCCTTATCCCGTTTATGATTTCCAGGCCTTACTGTTTTCAACGTGCACGACCACATTCTTATTTTATCAAATATAACCCCCCGAAACAAGATGGAGTCTGCATTTTACCACCGTTCGAAAAACCAGCCCGCAAAAGGCGATAATACGATCATGATCACCGAAAAGGTAAAGGATGAAATAGAGATCAGGGTAGCCCTCTGCTCAGATGGAAACATATCCTGAAGCTTTCTGTCTGTCCTGATCTGGATGGCATCATCCGCCATAGCGGAGATAAAGCCTCCGAGGACCATGAGCATGGCGATGCCGGTATGCTCCAACAAAACCCCTGAGAGCACGCCGCAGCAGCAGATCAGAAATACTCTCACATACCTGCAATGCTCCGCCTTCAGGATCAGTTTGGATCCAAGTACGCCGCCAATCTCCATAATAAACAGGGCGGGTCCCAGCAAAAAGTCCGAAAGACCTGCTGTTTTCAGCTTACTTTGCAAAAAGAACAAAAGCAGAATATCCACAGCTCCCACAAAGGAGTTTAAAAACATCAGCTTCGTAGCCTTACCGTGGCCTTTCAGGAACAAAAAACTCTCCTTAAAGTAACGAACAGGCTCCAAAATCAGGTTTTTCAGGGCACTGCTGTCCCCCTTCACCTTATCCGTATCCTTCTTTGTATTCATCTCACTCTTCTTCTCTGCTTCCTTCTCTTCCCCGTCTTCTGCTCTTACCTCTACCAGCAACAGTGTTACCAGAAAGGCTGCGATGTGAGATACTGCGCTTAGCAGGTACGCCAGACGATAGCCCATTAAAAGGGCAAGTCCCGCGCAAAGGGTAGAGATACCACTGGTGATCCGGTAGATCACGGACATATCCGAAGCATATCGTTCATAGCGCTTCTCCTGCCCCACCAGCTTCAGGGAATCATAGGCAAGGGCATCTCCGGATCCCGATGCAAAATTATAGCTCAGTGCATGGATCGCAATGGACAGGCACACCGTTGGAAGGTTTGTTGAAAACACCATTACCATACTTGCAATAGCCGCAGAAATACTGCTGCATAAAAGCATCTTCTTTCTGCCATACACATCCGCCAAAGCACCTGAGGGGATCTCAAAGATCAGACTTGTGATATGGAATACAGTTTCAGCAATGCCGATCTGCCAGAGCGAAAATCCCCTTACGGAAAGGAGCACCACCCAGGCCCCTGTCACAGACAGATTAGCCAGCACGCTGCTTGTATATAGAACGTATATTTGTTTTTTGATACTAAATTCAGACATAAAAAAACCTCCTTCTTTCTTAAAGAAAACTACACTTTAAAAAATCAGGAGATAGTGCTTATTTTGATCAATTACAACCTGAAAAATGGACGCACTACCCCCTTAGCATGAGTAGGTGTAACCTTTCATCAGTTGTACGTTGATCATTGTCCAGTACATTTTTTGTTCCTTTTAGTAATAAATTATAGTGCCCCCGACGGGAATTGAGGTCCCGTCCTTCAGGGACCGATACGAGTGAAAACGTAGTTTTCACGAGTCGAACTCGTTCAATTCCATCGTAAAACTAGAAATAATAATGACCCCGACGGGAATTGAACCCGTGTTACCGCCGTGAAAGGGCGATGTCTTAACCTCTTGACCACGGGGCCGTAGGGTTGAAATAAAAAAATACAGCTCTATGAAGAGCTATAGCTCCCCGAGTAGGGCTC
>JAEEKV010000105.1 GCA_016282595.1 Lachnospiraceae bacterium | reverse complement strand
GGTGGTATGGAAACGGGTTATTTGAATCGTCATAACGGACGGGATATGGTGCTGCTTTCCAGATCCGGTTATCAGGGAAGCAAGCAGGAAGACGGAACGAAGAATACTCCGGGCAAAGCGGGGGAAACAGGGCAGGAAAGTGATACCACAGCCATGATCCCTGAGAAGATTCCCGTATCCGGAAGACTAAACCTGACCCTTGGGGGAGAGATTGAGTTTACTTTGTTCGTGGCCGGCAAGCAGAACGTCTTCGAGGCCTCTGCAAAAGGTGGCCCCCTGGAGACGGCACAGAGCCATCCTTCCACAAAAGAGCAGATTGAAACCTCTCTGAAAAAGCTGGGGAATACTCCTTTTGCGCTATCAGAGATTGTTATAGATTACAGAGACAGCGTATCCGCTGAGTATATGCCCTTTGATGAAACGGAGCATCAGATCTTTCTTCCGGTGAAGGTCCTTAACGATCTTCGGAGACAGGCTGCAGAGCTGTTGGAAGAGCGGATCCTGGCTACCTTCAAAAGAAGGGTTTCGGAACAGGCCGAAGCCAGAATAGCAGAAGGCAAAACCAAAACCTATCCAAAGCTTGCGCCGGCAAAGGGGGAAGAGGCCTATGTCATCAGCCTTCGCACCATTGAACAGCTGCGGGCTTTGCCTAAGGACTATGCAGGCAGAATGCAGGCTTTGTATCTGTCCTATGACCTCATTCGGGTAAAGGGACTCCTTCGGGCAGTATTTGATGAAGTAAATGGCTTCAAAGAAGCAAATCCTGAGCTGAAGGTATATTGCCGTTTGCCGGCAGTTACCAGAAACAGCGTCATCAAAGAGTTAGAGGGCCTTATTAAGGATCCTGTGATCGCAACCCTGGATGGCATGGTTTGTGGATCCTTAGAGGCGGTTGCCGCCCTTCGGGAAGCAGGCTATGAAAAAGAGATCCTGTCGGATGCAGGGCTGTATGTATTCCAGTCCCGAACCCTTCAGGTGCTGGAAAAGTGGGGCATGACTACCCATGTTTTACCCTACGAGCTGCAAAAGCAGGAGCTTCAGAGGCTTTCTCTGGATGCAGGGCAAGCTAAGCACCAAACTATTTTGACAGTCTATGGACACATTCCCGTGATGATATCTGCAGGGTGTCTTGCCAATACCAATAAGCGCTGTATGATGGAATATCCTTCGGCGGCAGGGAAAAACAAAGCCGCAGGAGAGCGCTTCATGCTGGTGGATCGGATGCACAAGGCTTTTCCGGTGATCCTGCACTGTGATCGCTGTGAAAATACCCTCTACAACACGGTTCCTCTGTCCCTGCATAAGGATGGGGATGCGGTATCCGCAGTGGGAGCGGATCTGCGTCTTATTTCCTTTACGGTGGAAAATGCGGAGCAGACACAGAGCATCACGGCTTATTTTATGGAGTCCGGAAGGATGGCGCTTCCGGCGTATCTTAAGAATTTTACGAGAGGACACTTTTTAAAAGGTGTAGAATAAGAGCTTATGGCACATGTGATTTCGGATCTATCCAAATATGTGATCACGGCGTTTATGCTGATCTATACCCTGGAATGCTTTCTGATCCTGCTTCGTAAGGAGGACGATACCAGGAGCGGCATTTATATCCGCCAGGTGATCTGTATGTTCATGGTCCATTTTCTGGGTTTTGCCGCCATCTGTCTGGAGACGGGAGATCCCGGCTATATCATCTTTTACGGGTTTCAGGAGATTTTGTTGTTTGCCACCATTGCCCTGTTTCGGGTGCTGTATCCCGAGGCGGACAGGCTTATCGTTAACAACATGTGTTTGCTGCTGTCCGTCAGCTTTGTGATCCTGACCCGGATCTCTTTTGAAAAATCCACAAGACAGTTTATCATTGTGGCCTTTTCCCTGGTGATCGGCCTGTTTATCCCGAGCCTGATCAAGCGGCTGGTATTTTTGCCTTATCTTACCTGGGTTTACGGGGCTCTTGGTCTTCTGGCTTTGACGGTGGTATTTATCTTGGGCGCCGTTACCAACGGCTCCAATATTTCCTATACCTTAGGAGGGGTGACCTTCCAGCCCTCGGAGTTTGTAAAGCTTTTGTTTGTGTTCTTCGTGGCGGGTATGATGGCCAAATCCACGGAGTTTAAACAGGTCTTTTTATCCGGGATCTGTGCGGCTCTTCACGTGCTGGTGCTGGTGCTTTCCAGAGACCTTGGATCTGCGGTGATCTTTTTCGTGGTCTATCTGTTTATGATCTTTATTGCCACCCACAATTATTTCTATCTGGCGGCAGGGCTTTTGTCCGGTGCCATTGCGTCGGTGGTGGGTTATCAGCTGTTCTCCCACGTCAGGGTGCGTGTGACAGCCTGGCTGGATCCCTGGACGAATATTGATAATGCGGGATATCAGGTAACCCAGTCACTGTTTGCCATCGGAACCGGCGGCTGGTTCGGAATGGGCATCTATCAGGGGAACCCCAAGGCTATCCCTTACGTGGAAAAGGATTCCGTCTTTTCAGCAGTGGCAGAGGAGATGGGGGTTCTGTTTTCCATCTTTCTGATTCTGGTGTGCCTTTCCACCTTTTTGATGTGTATGAAGCTGGCAGGCAGGATCGCAGAGGATTTCTACCGACATATTGCCATAGGTCTTAGCGTAACCTATATCTTTCAGGTATTTTTGACCATCGGCGGCGGTACCAGGCTCATCCCCCTTACGGGTGTGACTTTGCCCCTGGTAAGCTACGGCGGAAGCAGTGTGCTATCTACAATCCTGCTGTTTTCCGTGATCCAGGGCCTATACGGCATCCGGAACCAGGAACGATTGTACGAGGAATATGAAGAAGATGAAGAGGAATAAAAAACAGGAAGCCGCAGAGCTATCCGTAAGCAAGATCAAAGTCAGACGCTTTGAGATCATATTGACCAGCCTGTTTTTCTCAGCACTGATCCTTGTAATGATCGCAAACATCGTGCTGTATATGAAAAACGATTCCCAGGAAGCCATCAACAACACCTACAATCCCAGGCAGGAGCTTTTGGCTGCGGAAAATATCCGGGGCATGATCCTTTCCAAGGATAAAAAGGTGCTGGCCTACACCAAAACCGAGGTCAACGGAGATGAGATCCGGGAATACCCTTATCGCAATCTCTTTTGCCATGTGGTGGGATATTCCACCAAGGGAAAAACCGGTGTGGAGGATTCCGAGAATATGAACATGATCTTTTCCCATGATTCTCTGGGAAACAAGATCCAGAATGAGCTGTCGGAGACCAAGAATCCCGGAGATAATATCGTAACCACCCTGGACGTGGATCTGCAGCAGGTTTGCTATGATGCCCTTGGCGTCTATAACGGTGCCGTGATCATTACCCAGCCCTCTACGGGAGCGGTGCTTGCCATGGTATCCAAGCCGGACTTTGATCCCAACCAGATTGCGGATCTGTGGGATGATCTGGTAAAGGATGACGAATCTTCGGTGCTGTTAAACCGTGCTACCCAGGGTGTGTATCCCCCGGGTTCCACTTTTAAGATCGTAACGGCCCTGGCTTATTACAGACAGGATAAGGAAAAGGCCCTGAGCTATCACTATAACTGTAACGGAAAGTTCAACTATGAGGGCAGTACCATCCGTTGTTATCACGGCTCCAACCACGGCAGCGAGGACTTTACCAAGAGCTTTGCCAAGTCCTGTAACTCCTCCTTTGCCAATATCGGAACCCAGCTGGATTATGAGACCCTGCATCAGACCTGCCAGAGCCTTTTATTTGCCAGCTGCTTAAAGACCAAGATTCCCTACAAGCAGTCGGTATTTGCCTTGACGGAAAGCAGCAGTACCGATGATAAGCTTCAGACGGTTATCGGCCAGGGACATACCCAGATGACGCCTCTGCAGCTGAATATGATCACGGCAGCCATTGCCAATCAGGGAAAATGCATGACTCCCTATGTGGTGGATCATATTGAGAACGCCAAGGGCAATGTGGTAAAACGCTATGCTCCTCAGAATGAAGCAACCATGATGACTCAGGAGGAGGCAGAGTTCTTAACCGGCCTTATGACCGAAGTGGTCAAGAGCGGAACCGCCACCAAGCTTATAAATGACAGCTATACCGCAGCAGGTAAAACGGGGTCTGCGGAGTTTTCCTCCAACAAGGACGATTCCCATGCCTGGTTTACGGGTTTTGCCCCCGTGGAGGATCCCCAGGTGGCAGTTACCATCATCGTGGAAGGAGCAGGCTCCGGCGGCGAATATGCCGTGCCTATCGCAAAGCGTATCTTTGATGCGGCACTTTTGGGATCACCCCAGTAAATTACAGTTGATTTTTCAAGATTTTTCTATCTTTTTTGCGGTTTTTTTGATATACTTAATTTTGGTATTGCAAAGATAAACTCTAAAGGAGGAAATCGCATGTTTGATCAGATCTTCGGTAATTATTTGGTTTCATCAGGCTTTTTGACCCCGGATCAGTTAGATGACGTGATCGAGGCGGAAAGTCAGGTACGCGTCAAGCTCGGATTGATTGCCGTGACGGAAAAATTAATGACCAAAGAGCAGGCAGATGAAGTCAACAAGCTGCAGGCTGTAATGGACAAGCGCTTTGGTGATATTGCTGTGGAAAAGGGATACCTTACTGATGAGCAGGTGGGTCGCCTTTTGAAAAAACAGGGCAATATCTACATGCTGTTCGTACAGACGCTCATCGATAAGAATTTACTGGATCTGGATGAGATTGACATGCTTTTGGAGCGCTATAAATCTGCGGAAGGCTTTTCCGACAGCGAGATGGATGATCTTACCAGCGGAGATATCGACCGGGTGATCTCCCTGTATCTGCCGGAAAACAATGAGCTTGGCATTAAGCATTGCGGAATTGCCATCAGAACCTTCCTTCGTTTGATCAGTTCCTCGGCATATGTATCCAAGGCATACATGGTGAATGAACTGGTTGCAGACAATTTTGCAACGCAGCCCATAGAGGGAGACCATTCCATCAAAGCCGGTTTTGCAGGCGTGAAGAACGGACTTTTGATGATCGCCAATCCCTTTGCTCAGGAAGAGTTTGAGAGGGTAGATCTGGATGCGCTGGATGCAGTAGGCGAGTTTATCAACTGTATCAACGGTATGTTTGCTTCTCAGCTTTCTAACGAAGGCGTGGATGTGGATATGCAGGTACCCGCATTCTATGAGAACAGATGCAGACTCAGCGGAAGTGAGTTTATTGTATTCCCTATTCATCTGGGACATCAGGTACTCAACTTCGTGCTTTCCATAGATTCCGATTTCCAGGTAGAAGAGATTCAGACGGAGGGTTAATGAGATGGCAAAAATATTAATGGTAGATGATTCCAGAACTTCCAGAAAACTGCTTCGCGGACTCCTGGAAGAGGCCGGACATGAGATCGTAGGAGAAGCAACCAACGGACAGGAGGGCGTACAGCAGTTCCAGGCTTTAAAGCCGGAGCTTGTGACCATGGATATCACAATGCCTGTACTGGATGGCGTTGAAGCCCTGAAGATGATCAAGGCATTGGATAAGAATTCCAAGGTGATCATGGTAACTGCAGCAGGCCAGAAAAACAAGGTTATGGAGTGTATCAAGGCAGGCGCAGACGAATTTATCACCAAGCCCTTTGAAGCAAAAGAGATCACATCAGCAGTCGAGAAGGTTGCGGGTAATAAGGAATAAAGATGATTGAAGCAACGAGCTGCGGCGGTGTCGTGATCTTTCGTGGGAAGATCCTTCTGCTGTATAAGAATATCAGAAATAAATATGAAGGCTGGGTACTGCCCAAGGGCACGGTTGAAGAGGGGGAGGATTACAAGGAAACCGCCCTTCGTGAAGTCAGTGAGGAAAGCGGTGCGAAGGCTGTCATTATGAAGTACATCGGTGACAGTTCCTACAGCTTTACGGTACCCGAAGATACCATCAACAAAACCGTGCACTGGTATCTGATGATGTCGGACAGCTATTACAGCAAACCGCAAAGAGAAGAGTTCTTTGTGGATTCCGGATATTACAAGTATCATGAAGCCTATCATCTGTTAAAGTTCCCCAATGAGAAACAGATCCTTGAGCAGGCCTTTTCTCAGTATCTGGATCTGAAGCATAACAATCTGTGGGGCTCGAAAAAGTATTATTAAAGAGGAGGCTTGCCTTCTCTTTTCTTTCTAAAGGAAAAACATGTATCTGTATCGAAGTCTGTTTACGGATGAGACCGTAGCGTCTCAGAAAAAAAAGATATTGCGAAAGCTCTGGATGAATATCGGTCAGCTGGACATCTACCTGATCTGCTTAAATGGCGGACAGGATCAGTTTGATATCATCCATACGGGAATGCTGAAGCAAAAGCGTTATCCGAAAAAGGATCTTTATCTTCTGGGTATCGCCAAGGGCTGGCAAAGTGCAGCAGAGCTTTCGGGACAGATCTATATGCATTTTTCCGACCGCTATCAGAAAACCGAGTTTAAAGAGGAACTGGAAGCGGAAAAAGCGACGCTGTTTCGGAGATTTTGATCTATGGCAGTGATACTGACGATTTTAAAAATCATAGGGATAATCCTGCTGGTGATCCTGGGGATTTTGGTTTTGCTCCTATTGTTGATCCTCTTTGTACCCATCCGATACAGCCTATCCGGGGACTATAAACAGGAGCAGGAGCCACATGCACAGGCCTGGGTGAAATACCTTTTTCCTCTGGTTTCGGTGAAGGTAAGGCTCAATCCCCCGGAAGATCCTAAAAAGGCAGGGGGCAAGACGCAGAAAACTGCCGTGCCGGAGGATACCGAGGGACACAAGCCCTCAAAGGTAAGACTGGAGGGCGGCGTCAGGATCCTGGGAATCCGGATCATGAATTTCTTCCCTACGGAGGAGGAAAAGGAAACGGCCCGGATCAAAAAAGAGAAAAAGCTGGCTAAGAAGGCTGCAAAAGAAGCAAAGTCCGGTAAGAAATCAGGACTTTTCGGGAAAAAGAAAAAGGGCAGCGTGGAAGATGAAATCGCCCAGCTGGAAGCAGAGCTAAAACAGGAGCTGGAAGAAGCCAAGACAGAGCAGGCAAGTGCCGCGGCAAGTGATAATGCCGGTACAAAATCTGGCGCTGAGGATGAGGCTGCTAAAAAAGAGAAGGAAAAGAAAGCCCTTCTGGAAACCATCCGGCTCATTGCCCTGGCAATGCCTGATAATGTGGCAAAGGCCCTGGATAAGCTTTGCGAGCTCATGGACAAGATGGATAAGTTGCCGGATCTGACCTATGAGAAGACGGAATCGGTGAAAAAGAAGCTGCGAAAGGGCATGCGCATTTACCGCAGAGTGCTTTGGGTCAAGGATAAGGATTACACGGGGAGGGCCCTTGTAAAGATCAAGAAATGTGTCATCCGTATTTTGAAGTCCATTTGCCCGAAAAAGGGACATGTGAAGATTACAGCCGGTATGGAGGATATTGCCACCACCGGACAGATCGCCGGATACTATGGCATTTTATATGGGATGTTTTATCCCTTCATCGGCAAGCATGTGGTGCTGGAGCCGGATTTTGAGAACAAGCGGATGGAAGCAGATGGATGGTTGAAGGGGCGCATCAGGCTTTATATCTTTGTTCCGGCGGCTTGGCTGTACTTCATTGATAAAGATGTTAAGAACTTTAAGAAAGCAATACAAACAGTGCAGGACGAAATGCATTAACATACACAGGAGGTAAGGTATGAACAACAATTTTACAGAGGTCATCAATTCTTTGACAAAGGGAATGGACGGGTTTCTGTCAGCTAAGACCGTGGTAGGACAGCCCACCACCATCGGTGATGCAATCATCATTCCGCTGGTGGATGTATCCTTCGGAATCGGTGCAGGCGCCAACGCCGGAGAAAAGAGCAACGGCGGCTTCGGCGGTATGACAGGAAAGATGTCTCCCAGCGCTGTTCTGGTGATCAAGAACGGACAGACCAAGCTGGTTAACATCAAGGATCAGAACAACATCGTAAAGATCATCGATGCCATTCCGGATCTCGTTGACAGACTCACCACAGACAAAGAGCCTATGCCTTCTGATGATGCGGCAAAAGAGGCTGCTTTCCCCGCTGATTCAACCACGGAGTCTTACCTGTAAGGATAACTTAACATGATGGACTGGAAGGATGAGATCCGAAAGACCATATTCCGGCAGCTTCCCAAGAACGAGGCTGAGGATCTGGATTTTGAGGATCTGGTGAAAATGCATAAGCAGTCCGGAAATCAGGATGCACCCATTTGGGAAAAGACGGCCAACGCCGCCATTGCAGACGGACCTTTTTCCGGAGATGAGATGATGGCTGCCTTCTCGGCCATGACAGGCATGGGGGCAGATTCTTCCGGTGCGTCTGTAGATGCTAAGAAAAAAGGTCATACTACTACGGGTGCCGACACATCTAAGAACGACGCAGCTGCATATGGGGCTCCGAGTTCCAATGCAAATGCCGGTATAGAAAAAGATAAATCCGGGAATCAGCGTCTTGGCGCGGGAATGGATTTGCAGGAATCTGCATCCGACCACAAGGATCCATCAGACCAGGGATATGTTTCCGCTGCAGAGCGGACGGCGCAGATCTTCGCCGGCAATCAGAAAGAGGAAGAGACGGAGCAGGAAAAAGAGTCCGATCCCAACGACGATATCAAGCAGTGGCTCTTTAAAGAGAATATGCGCCTTGAGGGACTTCGGGCGGAGGTTGCAAAAGCCGGAAAGCTTTTGAAGGAAGAAGCGGATGCTTTAAAGAAGCAGGAACAGAAGCTGGAAGAGGACCTTAAGAAATTTGAAGCCGAAAAGGAAGAGTTTCGCAAGGAAATGCGGGACTGGAGAGGCCAGATCGATCTGTCCCAGAAGAAGCTCAACGAGGACAGACGGCTTTTCGACCAAAAATACAAGGTTTTGGAAATGGGCTTTGCCAGACTGGCAGAGGATAAAAAGGAATTCGAGGCTCAGAAGAGAGCTTATGAGTACCGCAAGAAATTCTATAAGGAATCCGAGAACTTTTCCAATGCCCAGTTTGAGGCAAATGCCGGAGAATACCTGTTTTTCAAGGGAGTGCATCATCCTTTGGCTATGAAGAAGCGCTATAAGGAGCTCATTAAGATCTATCATCCCGACAATACCGACGGGGATAAGTACATTTTGCAGAGGATCAACCAGGAGTATGACAGGATCCGCAAGGCATTCCTGTAAAAGAGCAAAGAGAAAGCGAAGAGTGTAAAAAAGAGCACAAAAAAGGAATCCGCTTGGGATTCCTTTTTCAATCATCAAATTTGATCTTTATGCACGCTCAACCTTACCGGAGCGAAGGCAGGAAGTACAAACATGAAGCGTCTTGTTAGAGCCGCCAACTACGCACTTAACGCTCTTTACATTTGAGTGCCAGATACGATTGGATCTTCTATGGGAATGGCTGACATTGTTTCCGAAATGCGCTCCCTTGCCACAAATATCACATTTTGCCACGATAAACACCTCCTCGGCCAATTATTCTTCAAAGTCACAACACGAATATATTAACAGAAGTTAGTGTCTAATGCAAGAGAAATTTTCATTTCTTAAAAACCTATTCCATTTTTACCAAAAAATGCTATAATATACTTTGTATGTGTCTGTCTTCAGACCAATAGATTTAGCAAATCTTTGAACACACAAAATAGGCCCGAAAAAAGGGTCCGTCCAGGAGGTAACGGTATGAAAACATCTTTGAATACCCATCTCGGAAATGTGTCTATCAGCTCCGAGGTTATTGCAGATTTTGCGGGAAGCGTTGCAAATGAATGCTTCGGTATCGTGGGTATGGCCAATGCCAATATGGCAGACGGAATTGTTCGCCTGTTGAAAAAGGAAAATCTGTCCGCCGGTGTGAATGTAAAGAAAAGCGGCGAAAAGCTTCATTTGGATTTTCATCTGATCATTGCTTATGGTGTCAATATCAAGGCAGTTACGGAGACTCTGATCAGCACCGTGAAGTTTAAAGTAGAAGAGTTTACCGGACTTCCCGTAGAGAAGATCAATATCTACGTGGAAGGCGTTAAGGTGATTGATTAAGGAGGAAGAAAGAAGTGTCTAATGCTATTGATGCCAAACTGTTCAGGGATATGTTCCTTGCAGGCGCAAAGAATCTGGATGCCAAAAAGGAATATGTAAATGAACTGAACGTATTTCCCGTTCCCGACGGAGATACCGGAACCAACATGACATTAACGGTAATGTCCGCGGCCAGAGAAGTGGCTGCTCTGCCGGAAAATGCTCCCTTAAAGGAGATCTGCAAGGCTATGTCCTCAGGCTCACTTCGAGGCGCAAGAGGAAACTCCGGTGTAATCCTTTCCCAGCTTTTCAGAGGAATGTGCAGAATTCTGAAAAACGTGGAAGGGGATATCACCGTTGAGGATCTGGTGGAATCCTTTGACAAAGCCGTTGAGAGTGCTTATAAGGCAGTTATGAAGCCCACGGAAGGTACCATCCTGACGGTTTCCAAGGGCGTTTATGAAAAGGCCAGAGAATTTGATAATAACGCTGATATGGGCGAGTTTATCGATGCAGTTCTTGTCCATGCACAGGAAGTACTGGATCAGACTCCGGAGATGCTTCCGGTTCTGAAGCAGGCAGGCGTTGTGGACTCAGGTGGTGCCGGACTTTTGGAGATCTTAAAGGGATGCCAGAAGTTCTTCCGCGGTGAAGAGATGGATCTTACCATCGGCGATGAGTCCGAGCAGAGCGAGGGTAGTGAGGAGCCCAAGGCTAAGAGCGACATCAAATTTACCTATGATATGGCTTATACCATCCTGCTTACCAAGAACTTCAATATCAAGCAGG
>JAEEKV010000009.1 GCA_016282595.1 Lachnospiraceae bacterium | reverse complement strand
TTGTGTATAGAAAAGACCGCCTTTGATCTCTTGCTATTCCTAAACAGTTAGCCTCTGCTAACTTTTTCATCCGATTCCCGAAAGTGAAAACTTACCGTCTGCACTTTCCGTCACATTAAAGCTCTGTCCGGTTACCACGCTAACGCCGTAAAGGTTTCCGGTTCTGTTTTTTCCGCCTTCGTTGTCCTCAAAGAACTCCTCCAGCAGATAATACACCTGCCCATCCACCTCAAAGGCGGAATTGGCCTGGTAGGATCTTCTGCCTTCTCCGTTGGCAATGCTGCCGTGGGAGTCTGCCAAAACACCTGCAGAAACCAATGCCTGCACCAGAAGGTTCTTGGCCTGATCCTGGCTCAAAGGCAGATCCAGATTCAGCTGGTAATGACAGGTGATGATCTCTCCCGGATTGCCGTCCTGGTCAAAAAGCGCAAACTTAAATACGCTGGGACCCAGGGGCAAGGGAATGGGTCTGTCATACTCTCTGCTGTCAAGGCCGGGATCCTGACCGTTGCTGGTGTAATAGATCTCATAGTTCTCCGAGGGTGCCTTACAGGTAATGACCTGAGGCTGGGTATAGGTTGCCGGCTCCAAAAGCACCTCCGGCGTACCTGCGGTAGTATTGATATTGCCTACCACGTCATACTCTGCCACGCTTTCCTCGCTGACGATCCCGAAGCTGTTCTGATATACCGCACGGATCTTCACCTTTCCCTCCTCTAAAATAAGAGGGGTGGTATATACGGAGCTCTTCGTGGTGGGCTCCGACCCATCTACTGTATAATAGATGGTTCCCGAGCCTGTTGCAAGCAATTTTACGGAGATGGATCCGGTATATTGTCCGGGTTCCATGGAAAACTGCGGGGTTTCCGCAATGTAATCCGCATACTTGGCCATAACGCTCTGATCCGGGCAGGTCAAAAGAGTCTGAGCGATCTTTTCATACTCCTTGCTCTCCTCATAGAGAGGGATCAACAGATCATATGCCTCGGTATAGGCCGGATCCGTGATCACAAGGCCCTCCAACACGATGCGCTCTTCCTCTTTTCTTCCAAGGCCTGCATAGGCTCTGGCTGTCAGCATCTTGGCATCCGAAGAATTGGATGCGATCTCCCCCGCCTTTCTGGCGTAGTCAAGCATCTGCTCGTAGTCACCCTGGCTCTCATACATCTTGGCCTGGCTGATCTGATAGTCATAGGTCGATGTATTGCTCCGATTCATAAAGAAGGCGATCATACCTGCCGCCAGTAAAACCACGGTCATACTGGCAACCAGCATAATGACGGTGAGCGTGCTGTTATGTGGCGGGTTTGAGGAAGATACGGAGGATGAACCCTTCTTTTTCGCAGGCTTTTTCTCCTTCTTCTGATCGGCAGTCTTTTCAGGCGCCGATTCGCCCTCTTTCACATCACCCGCATCCGTCGATGCCGCTTCTTTTTCTTCCGCTTTTGCCTTGGCTGCTTCTTTTTCCTTATAAACTTGTTCTCTGATAACGGCATCTCTTGCCAGTTCCTGAGGTACGATCTCCTGGGTGTTAGCCAGCTCTACGGCTATCGTAGAGATCGTTTCCTCCATGCTCTGATTCACCTCGGCTTCATAGTCCGGCACCAACTGCCGTTCCTTTCCGCAGGATTCACAAAACAGAGCTTCCTCCGGCATATCTGCCCCACAATGTGGACACTTGATCACTCTGCCACCTCAAATTCTAACTCTTTTGTTTGCGAAACAAACCCCTCATAATCGTGATCAAAGCATTTTACAAAGATACACTGTCTGCACAGTTCTTCATCAGCATGGCGATGGTCATAGGCCCTACTCCCCCGGGTACGGGCGTGATGGCACTGCACATGTCTTTTACATCCTCAAAATCCACATCCCCGCAAAGCTTCTTATCTTCCATTCTGTGGATGCCTACGTCAATGACAACGACGCCTTCCTTTAAGTAGCTTCTGTCGATCATCTTGGGCTTACCCACAGCGGCGATGAGAATATCCGCCTGCTTGGTGATCTCTTTTAAGTCCTTGGTTCTGGAATGGCAAATGGTAACCGTTGCATTCTCCCGCAGCATCAAAAGTGCCATGGGCTTGCCCACGATATTGCTGCGTCCGATAACAACGCAGTGCTTGCCTTCCATCTCGATATTGGACCGCTTTAAAAGCTGAATGATCCCGGCAGGAGTACAGGACAAAAAGCCCGGTTCGCCGATGGTGAGTCTTCCCACAGACTGAGGATGGAAACCATCCACATCCTTATCGGGACTGATGGCGTTAATAACGGACTTTTCATCAATATGCTTCGGCAGGGGAAGCTGAACCAAAATCCCCTGGATATCCTCTCTGTTATTAAGATCATCGATGAGGGAAAGGAGCTCTTCCTGGGTGGTCTCCTCGGGAAGCTCAAAGCTCTCAGAACGGATCCCGGTATAGGCGCAGGCTTTCTTTTTGTTACCTACATATACTGTAGAAGCCGGATCGTTGCCCACCAGAATTACGGCAAGGGCTACTTCTTTTCCCTGCTCCTTCAGGGCTGCTACCTTATCTCTTACTTCATCTTTGATCTGCTGTGATATGGCTTTTCCGTCAATGATCTGCATGCTTTCTCTCCTTTATACTCTTTAGATTCTATTAAAACAGTCCTGTGATCTTTCCGTCTTCATCTACATCAATGCGATAAGCCGCAGGGCTCTTGCTAAGGCCCGGCATGGTCATAACTTCTCCCGTCAGGGCTACCACAAAGCCTGCTCCGGCGGATACATAAACCTCTCTGATATTTACCGTAAAGCCTTCGGGTCTTCCCAAAAGCGCGGGATCATCAGATAAGGAATACTGGGTTTTCGCCATGCAGACAGGCAGGCTTCCGAAGCCCAGCTCCTCTAGCTTCTTCAGTTGCTTTGCTGCCTTGGAAGAAAGGGCAATATCCTTGGCTCCGTAAACCTTGGTGGCAACGCATTCCATCTTCTCGTAAAGGGAAAGGCTGTCTTCATACAGGGTCTTGAACTCTGCAGGCTGGGACAATGCCGAAAGTACCTGCTCAGCCAGCTGCTGACCGCCCTTGGAACCGAACTCCCATACTTCGGACAGTGCAAAGTTGCAGCCTCTTTCCCGGCAGAAATCTTCCACAAAGGTCTTTTCCTGCTGGGTATCAGAAGAAAATGCGTTAAGCGTTACCACAACGGGAACGCCGTAGCGCTGCATATTTTCAATGTGCTTCTCCAGATTTACAATGCCCTTTTTCAGAGCATCCATATTCTCGGTGCCCAGCTGATCCTTGGGCACACCGCCGTTGTACTTCAACGCTCTGATGGTTGCCACGATAACGATGGCATCCGGAGAAAGGTTTGCCAGGCGGCACTTGATATCCAGGAATTTTTCCCCTCCAAGGTCAGAGCCGAAGCCTGCCTCGGTGATCACGATATCTCCCATTTTCAAAGCTGCCTTTGTAGCCCGTACGGAGTTGCAGCCATGGGCGATATTGGCAAAGGGGCCGCCGTGTACCAGCGCCGGCGTATGCTCAATGGTCTGGATCAGGTTGGGACGAAGGGCATCCTTTAAGAGGGCTGCCATGGCGCCAACTGCCTTCAGATCCTTAGCCGTTACCGGATTGTTATCCAGATCGTAAGCTACGATGATCCTTCCCAGTCTTTCCTTCAGATCCTGAATATCCGTAGCCAGACAAAGGATTGCCATGATCTCGGAAGCCACGGTGATGATGAAGTGATCCTCCCGGACAAAGCCGTTGGTCTTTCCGCCCATACCCACAACGATGTTTCGAAGGGCACGGTCATTCATATCCATGCAACGCTTCCAAACGATGTTTCTGGTATCAATGCGAAGCTCGTTGCCCTGCTGGATGTGGTTATCCAAAATAGCAGCCAACAGATTATTGGCGCTGGTTACTGCATGAAAATCACCGGTAAAGTGCAGGTTCAGATCCTCCATGGGAACCACCTGTGCCATACCGCCCCCTGCTGCTCCGCCCTTGATACCGAAGCAGGGTCCCAGGGAAGGCTCACGAAGGGCGATCACCACATTTTTCCCCATGGCCCGAAGACTGTCTCCCAGGCCTACGGTGGTGGTGGTTTTTCCCTCTCCTGCAGGAGTGGGATTGATGGCCGTTACCAGCACCAGTTTTCCGTCCTCTTTGCCTTCTAAGGTTTTCAGTCCTTCATCCGAAAGCTTTGCCTTGTACTTTCCGTAGCACTCGATCATGTCCTCCGACAGACCTGCCTGCTGCGCCACTTCAGTAATGGGCAGTAGTGTTGCTTCCTGTGCGATCTCAATGTCTGATTTCATTCTAATCTCCCGTCTTATCCGCTCAATGTGTTCTTTGGAAGGTGTCAGATCTCCTCCAACAGCTGCTCAAACTCAGAAATGCTCATGAGCACCTTTCTGGGCTTGGTCCCCTCCTCAGGTCCTACGACTCCGTATTCCGTAAGCTGATCCATAATTCTGGCAGCCCGGTTGAATCCGATCTTAAAGACTCTCTGCAGCATACCGATGGAGGCTTTCTCTTTTTCTATGATAAAGCGTCCCGCATCGGCAAAATAGGAATCCCGTTCATCGAGGCCACCCTTGGCATCGCCCTGAGCGTCACCGCCCTGGTCAATGGCTTCCATTTGCTTTAAGATCTGGCTTTCTGTCTCATCTGTTGTATCACCCGGATGCTCCTTTAAGAAATCTACCACATCCGCCACTTCCGAATCGGAAACGAAGGCGCCCTGTACTCTCACAGGCTTGGGAACACCCTGGGGGTAAAAGAGCATATCCCCCTTACCCAAAAGCTTTTCGGCACCTACCATATCCAGAATGGTTCTGGAATCGATACCGGAGGATACCGCAAAGGCAATACGGCTGGGCATGTTGGCCTTAATAAGTCCCGTGATGACATCCACGGAAGGTCTCTGGGTTGCGATTACCAGATGGATTCCTGCTGCTCTTGCCAGCTGTGCCAAACGGCAGATGGAATCCTCCACCTCGCCGGGAGCTACCATCATCAAATCTGCAAGCTCATCCACGATGATAACGATCTGGGGCAGTTTTTCTACGGGCTGTCCGTTGTTGGTGGATGCGGTCTCCATCTTCTTATTGTAGCCCTTCAGGTCTCTTACGCCCTGCTCTTCAAACTTCTTATAACGATCCATCATTTCATTGACACCCCACTGCAGGGCTGCCGATGCCTTCTTGGGATCCGTAACCACGGGAAGGAGCAGATGGGGAATCCCGTTATAGACGCTGAGCTCTACTACCTTGGGATCCACCAGGATCATTTTTACCTCATCGGGTTTTGCCTTGTACAGGATACTCATAATGAGGGTGTTGATACATACGGATTTACCGGAGCCCGTGGAGCCTGCAATGAGGACGTGGGGCATCTTGGCTATATCCGAAACAATGACCTGGCCTGCAATATCCTTACCCACTGCAAAGGAGAGGCAGGATTCCGCTTTTTTGAAACGCTCGCTGTCGATGAGTTCCCGCAGGGAAACCATGGTATTTTCTTTGTTGGGCACCTCGATACCCACGGCTGATTTTCCGGGGATGGGTGCTTCAATACGAATATCCGTAGCTGCCAGTGCCAGCTTCAGATCGTCCGTTAAGGATACGATCTTGGAAACCTTCACGCCGGGCTCAGGCTGCAGCTCATATCTGGTAACGGCGGGACCTCTGCTGATGTCCGTCACCTTGGCACTGACCTTAAAGGTCTCCAAGGTTTGCTGCAGCATGGCTGCCGTCTCTCTCAGTTCCTGCTGCTGGGAGCCGGATTTACCGCTTCCCTTGGCACGCTTTAACAGATCAATGGGTGGCCGTTTGTAGGGCCTGGGCTTGGGTTTGGGCATGGGCTGTGGCTCAGGCTGTTGCACCTGTACCTCCTGCACTCCCCCTCCAAGTCCGATGGAGCTGCTGTAGGTAGTCACCTGTCCGTCGGAAGGCGTCTGTCTGGGCTCCTGATAGCCGGAGCTGCTTACTGCCTGGCCCAAAGGAGTTCTTGGCTCATTGTAATCCTCTGCACCTACCTGGGCATCCCTTACATAGAGATTGGCTGCATCCTCCAAAGCCTCGGTAATGGAGCGCATATCCAGATCCTGGGTTTCCCCCTCTTCATGCTCCTGGCGAACCTCGATGCGATGTTTTCTCGGTTGCTTGATCTCGGGACGAGGGGTAGGATCATCTTCTATAATGGACATCTCATCCTCATAAGGTACCATCCGGTCTGCCTCAATGACTGCATTGGCAAGGCTTCCTTCCCGCATGGCTTCCTCAATGATCTCGTCCGCAGCCTCCTCATCATCAATTCCGGTGATGCGGATCTGTTCCATATCTTCAATTGTGAGCTTTCTGGAAAGCAGCTCCTGCTTTCCGCTCTGACTTGTTTTCTTTCCGCTCTTAGCTCTCTTTGCAGGCTTTTCAGGCTCCTGTGCTTCTTCTGCCTCAAGCTGGCGCATCTGATCCAGGGCTTCATCCTCTTCCCGGTCATATTCGGTCGTCAGGTCCGTATCAAAGGTAACGCCTCGCACTTTTTGGGATCTGGCATCCTCCTCTGCACGAAGCTTCTCTCTGGCTTCCTCCCGCTCCCGGCGCTTTTTCGCCCGCTCCTGTCTTTCCTCATAGAGCTCGTCGTTTCGCTCAATGCGATAGTCCATATCCTGCTGCATATTGTCATAAAGCCGCTGACTGGCATTCTTAATAGCCGTCAAAATGGACTTTTCCGTCATAAGCACAAAGCAGATGGCAAACAGGATCAACAAAATACAAACCGTCCCCACGACACCGATGCCCTTGGTAAGGCCCTTTGCAATGGCTCCGCCGATGACGCCTCCCGTGAGGATATGCTGGTTGGCGTAGGAATAGTATTCCGCCGCCTTGCTTCCGATCTTATCCACTCCTGCCATCAGAGAAAAGGCTACCTCCAGCACCAGAAACATCACTACGGCGCTGACTTCCTTTATGATCACCACCGGACTTCCGATGTTGACGATGACATAGACGATGCCGAAAAAGGCAAACAAGGGAAAGATATATGCAAGCACGCCAAAAAGACCGAACATCACACTACTGATGGCGTTTCCGGCCTTTCCGATCAGATGAAAATTACATAAAAACAGCAATATGGTGACAGCCAGCCCGATCCACAAAAGCACCTCGTCACGAACCGCCACGTCAATTCTTTCCTGGCGGCGCTTCGAAGCTGCAGATCCCTTCTTTTTTCCTCTTGAAGAGGAACCTCTTCTGCCGGCTGAGGATGATTTTCTCCCAGCACCCGTTGCCATAGTATCTCCGTCCTTTATCTTGATTTCAGAGGCTGTGCATTACTGGATATCGTAAAAATTCCGGGAAGGCTTTTCGATATCATAATGCATCATATCCTCGGTTACTTCATAATCATAGTCGAGACCGTCCCGCTTTTCATGGGGCGTAGGTCCCGGCAGGGGATTTTTAATGAAGGTTGTAGTTTTCTGTTCCTGGTTTTCCCGGCTTTCTTCCTTCATAACACGCTTCCCCCTATTCTTCCTGTTTCAAATACCGCTCTACCTGGTATCTTGGTCTGTGTTTTACCTCCAGGTAGATCTTGCCGATGTACTGTCCCACCAGGCCGATGCCGAAAAGCTGCAAACCTCCCAGGAACCAGATGGACAGGATCATGGAGGTCCAGCCCCGTACCACATTGCCGCTGCCGTAGGAGACAAAGGCATAAATGGCGGCGATCAGACTGAAGAACACGATCACCAGTCCCAGGGTGGTTAAAAAGTTAAT
>JAEEKV010000104.1 GCA_016282595.1 Lachnospiraceae bacterium | reverse complement strand
TATAAGGAATGAAGCTTCCATGAGGCTGGCCTGCAGCGTGGGATTTGAAATCGTCGGAACTCATCCCTGGTATAGCCGTATGTAGTCTGATATCCTCGGCACTCATCCCTGGTATAGCTGTATGTAGTCTGATGAGGAGGTACAAATCCATGTATAACGAATATTTGGAAAACTCAAAATACGTAAATTTCCGTGACGCAAGTGTAAAAAGGGTGGCAGATGATTTAAAGGAAAAATCTTCCGATGATCTTTCTTTGATCAAAAACACCTACCTGTTTGTCAGGGATGAGATCCGCCATTCCTGGGACGTGCAGGATAAACGTGTAACGGTGTCAGCTGCTGATGTGCTTCGGGAAGGTGTCGGGATCTGCTGGGGGAAGGCGAATCTGCTGGCGGCTCTCCTTCGGGCAAACGATATTCCCACAGGCTTTAGTTATCAACGGCTAACGCTCGGAGATTCCGTTGAATCGGGTTATTGCATTCATGCAATGAATACGGTTTATGTTCCGAGTTTGCAAAAATGGATACGCCTTGATGCAAGAGGCAATAAGGAAGGCGTACAGGCAGGGTTTTCCACGGAAGAAGAGAAGCTTGCCTTTTCTATTGTTTCCGAAGGAGAAGAGGACTTTCACGATAACCATTCCTATCCGGACAAGGGACTGATGAAGGTTCTGGAGGAAAGTACGGATATGCTTGATCTGTATCTCCATCATCTGCCGGATCAGCTGTCCTATGGTGTTGCATACAAAATTGCAACCCGGGAGGATATGGATCTTATGATGAGGAGTCGTCTTGAAATGCTGAAGGTTGTAAACGACCTTGATGCTTCCTATGAGTTCAGTGAAGAGATCATTGAGAACAGTCGGACCTACTTTGAGGAGGGCGATCATACAACGGTTCTGGCATTGGATGGAGAAAGAGTCATCGGCTGTGCAACCCTGTCTTATATACACATGATGCCCACATTTTCTCATATCACAGGAAAGAGGGGGCACCTTATGAATGTATATACCATGAAGGAGTGGCAAAGAAGAGGCATCGCAAAGAAAATGGTTTTCATGCTCATAGAAGATGCAAAGAGACGGGGAGCGACGGAAATCAGTTTGGATGCTACCGAGGAAGGACGTCCCCTTTATGCAAATCTCGGATTTACGGATTCTACGGAATGTATGGTATTGGAGTTGTGATGAAAAGACCGGACTTTGATAGTATCAAAGACTATGAAGAATTCAGCAGATATTACTGGTATAGAGAGGAACTGATTCAAATCTGTAAGGCACACGGACTGAAATCAGACGGCAGCAAAATAGAACTGAACCACGTTATCGAAGCCTACTTTTCGGGTGAGAAGATATTGCCGGAAAAACCTCGAAAGAGCAGGGCCAGTAAAAATACAGTCAAAGAGCTCTCGTTGGACACGGGGCTCCTGGAATGCGGCTTTACCTTCGGCAACAGGTTTCGGGAGTTTTTTTCCAAGCAGACCGGAGAGGAGCATTTCAAGTTCCATGTGGACATGGTGGCTACCGTCAAGGAGGTAAAGGCCAGAGGCGATGAGTCCTTTACATTGGGGGATCTTCTGGATATCTATTACGGCAAAACGACCTATGCCAAGTATGATAAGTCTGCTTTGCAGTGGAACCGCTTTGTAAAGGATTTCTGCGAGGACGAAGCCACCCGGATCTATGAGAACCGGTTAAAGGCGGCAGCGGCCCTTTGGAAGATCGTGCGGGATTCCGACAGGGAAAAAGTATATTCCCATAAGTTGCTGGAAGAGTTTCGGGATCACCTAAAGAGATTGTATATCTCGGAAAATTAGTATATCATTGAACATGGTGAAGTGGAATGAAAACAGAGCAAACGGAGGAGTGAATGGGAGACTCTGCAAAAAAAGGAATTTCACATCGGCTGGTTCATTTATGGCTGGTGTTTATCATAGTGATCTTTTCAGGTACCGTGGTTTTTGCAACCATGCGTCTGACAGATACCTTTTTGGATGTTACCGAAGCTGCCGGACGAAGTTCGGAGCTGCATCATGCTGCACATGAGCTCATGAATGCATCGGATTATTTGACGGAGCAGGTACAGAGATTCACGGTGAAGGGAGACGTCCGTTTTATGGATCAGTATTTTACCGAAGCCTTTGAATCCAAAAGACGGGAAGAAGCCGTTGCCACAATGTCCGGGGACAGCAGAATGGATGCGGCCCGAAGCAGACTGCAGGAAGCCATGGACCATTCGGTGGAACTGATGGATACGGAATATTATGCCATGCGACTGGTGATCGAAGCAAAGGGCTATAGGGACTATCCGGAGGTGCTGAAGGGTGTAACACTGACAGAGGAAGATGCGGTCCTTAGTCCGGAAGAAAAGATAAGTCTTGCTACGGAACTGGTGCATGGGGATGCCTACTATGAGCAGAAGGATGCCATCCGGGAAGACATGCAGGCAAGTATGGATGAGGTTGAGAAGCTGATGTCCATTGTTGAGGCGTCGGAAATGGATACCTTAAGAAGTCAGATCGGTGTTGTGCATGTGGCGATTCTGATCCAGGCAGCACTCCTTTTCTTTTTGATCTGGCTGACCACCAGACTTGCTATCAATCCGGTTATGGGAGCAGTGGAAGAGATCAAAGCGGATCGTCCCATTTCCGAGGTGGGCTCCAATGAATTTCGGTATCTGGCAAGAGCCTACAACAAGATGTATGAAAAAAATAAATCCAGCATAGAGAACTTAAGCTACAAGGCTTCCCACGATGAACTTACGGGAGCCTATAACAGGGCCGGATACGAATTTTTGTTATCCAGAGTTGAACTGGATGCCACCTATATGATGCTCTTTGATCTGGATGATTTTAAGAACATCAACGACACCTATGGGCATGAAACCGGAGACAGAGCGCTGATCAAGTTGGTTAAGGTGTTAAAGAGCGTATTTCGGGATGAGGATTGTATCTGTCGCATCGGCGGAGACGAATTTATTGTGTTTCTGATGCACTCCGGCGGACTGCAGCCGGGACTCATCGAAGAAAAGATTGAGATGATCCGTAAAGCGCTGCAGAATACGGAGGACGGTCTGCCTCCCGTTTCCGTCAGTATCGGTATTATGAACGGTAAGGATGCAAAGGATACTAAAGAGCTGTTTGAAATGACAGATGCAGCCATGTACAGATCCAAGAAAATTGGAAAGGGAACCCATACCTTTTATTCCTGATCACTTTCAATGGGGGCTTAGATGCATACATTTGTTTTGATTTTGCAATGGATCATTTTTGCTATGATCCTGACGGAGCTGGCTATCGTATTTCAATATATGCGAAGCCGCATTCATTCCTTTGTGTATATGAACTGTGTTTCTCTGCTCATTGCAGCACTGGGATATCTGTTATCCATGTACTGCGTCACAGAGGAAGCCTACTTTATGATGACACTCATCGGTTGGGGCGGTAAGATCCTGGGAATGGTATCTATCCTGCGGCTATGCGTCACCATCAGCAGATATCCCATCCCCAAGTGGCTGCAGATCCCCGAGCTGGTTTTGGCTTGGGCGACCGGTTTCGTAGTTTTCACCACAAGAAAAACCGGGTTGTTTTATTCTTACTTCACAGTGGTAAAAGAAGGAAAGTGGATTTTGCCGGACTACGGCAGAGGACCCTGGTACTATGTGTGGGATGTGGTGGTGATCTGCATCATCATCTCGTGCCTTGTGATGCTTATCAGATCCTACAGGCATGAAAAGAGCATCCAGACGAAAAAGCAATTCCTGATGCTCAGTGCAGCATTGGCAACGGAACTGCTCATCGGTCCCCTTACAGCACTTCCTGCTGGCAGATACTACGATTTCAATCAGATTGGGTTTGCAATCAGCACACTGTTTATCAATATCGCCATTTTCAAATACGGTCTCATCAAGATTGAGATCACAGCCAAGGATTTTATCATTGATGAACTTTCTTCCGGCGTCATTGTGACCGACAGTGATGGGGAAGTGGCCTATTACAACAATGCAGTTTCTCAGGCCTTTCCCATGATCGCCGAAAATGCGGATGAGATTTTAAGCAGAGCAGCACGGGCGGCCCAAAGCGGAGAGCCCATTGAACTGAACGGAAGGCTTTATTCCTTTGTGGAGAAGGCCATTGCTGCAAGTTCCCAGGGCATCAGTAAGGTTTATGTGATGACCGATTCCACCGGACATTACCGCCATCTGGCAGAGCTGGAGGAACAAAAACGCATTGCGGACAGTGCCAACAGTGCAAAATCCGACTTCCTTGCCAGAATGTCCCATGAGATCAGGACCCCCATCAATACCGTTCTGGGTATGGATGAGATGATCTTAAGAGAAAGTACGGAGCGTCTTGTGAAAGAATATGCCATGGATATTCAGAAGGCAGGAAGAACCCTTTTGTCCATCATCAATGATATCCTGGATTTCAGTAAGATCGAAACCGGTAATCTGGAGCTGATGCCCGTGGAGTATGATGTTTCCACCCTGCTGTCGGATATGTATTCCATGGCTCTGGCCTGGGCTATTGATAAGGATATCGAGGTAGAGATCAGTCTGGATCCGGCCATCCCCTCAAGGATCTTCGGTGATGATGTGAGGATCCGAAGGATCTTAACCAATCTGCTCACCAACGCGGTAAAATATACAGAGCAGGGACGGGTGCTGTTTCGGGTGAGCAGGATCTCCACCGGGGAAGAGGCAGATCCGGAATCAGTGCTGATCCGGTTTGAGGTGGAGGATACCGGTGTGGGCATCAGGCCGGAGGATATTGCCAAGCTGTTTTCCGACTTTGAACGCATTGAATACGAGCAGTACAAAAACATCGAAGGAACAGGCCTCGGACTGTCCATTACCAATAAGCTTTTGAAGATGATGGATTCCAAGTTGGAGGTTGACAGCAGATACGGGGTGGGTTCCATCTTCTCCTTTGATCTGAAGCAGAAGATCGTGGATGATACTCCCATCGGTGAGTACGATGAGATCCTTAGGAAAAAGATCCCGGAAATGCTGCATACCTACACCGCCTCCTTTGTGGCACCGGATGCCCAGATTCTTTTGGTAGATGATAATAAGACCAACCGTAAGGTGGTAGCAGCGCTTCTTAAGAAAACCCAGATGAAGATCACAGAGGCCGAAGGCGGAGAGGAAGCCGTGGAATTGGCATCCGCTCAAAAATTTGATATTATCTTTATGGACCATATGATGCCGGGAATGGATGGTATAGAGGCTATGAAGCGTATCAAGGCCCAAAAGGACGGTCCATGTGCGGATACTCCCATTATCGTGCTGACGGCTAATGCTGTTGTGGGATCCAAGGAAAAATACGTGGACGAAGGCTTTGACGGATTTTTATCCAAACCCATTGCACCGGATAAACTGGAAAATGCAGTCCGTAGTATCCTCTTTGAAGGGAAGATGAAAACCTCCTATTTCAATGATAACTGCGAAGAACTGCCTCCGGTATTCGGCGTTGACTGGGAGATCGCAATGATGCGGATTCAGGATCGAAGCATTGTTAAGTCCGTACTGCAGAGCTTTTTCCAGACCATTGAGCAGCAGGCAGACAAGCTCCAGGGCTTTTATGACGCCCTACCGGACTCCCTGGAAGATTACAGGATCATGGTCCATGGTATGAAGAGTGCTTCCGGTTATATCGGGATTCTTCCCTTAAACGGAATGGCACAGGTGCTGGAGCGTGCAGCAAAAGAGGGAGATATTAAAACCATAGAAAAACTCCACGCAGTATTTCTGAAGGAGTGGAGAGATTACAGGAACAGATTGGGAGAATATCTGGAAGCAGGACAGGAAGAGGGGGAAGAGAAGGATGAGATCAGCAGGGATGCCCTGAAAGCCCTGTTATCCATGCTTTCCACCGCCATGGAGGAAATGGACATCGGCGGTGCTGATGAAGCCATAGAAAAGCTTTCGGGTTATAAGCTTCCGGATAATCTGCAGGAAGATATGGAGCAGTTAAAAGGCGCGGTAGCGGATTTTGATCAGGACCGCGTGGGAGAGATTCTGACAACTATGGAACATACGATCAACGGAGAAAGCTTATGAAAGATAAGATCCTGGTATTCGGAAAACTGAACGATGTGGTAAAGGATGTCAACAAAATGCTCTCGGATCATTTTCATGTGCAGCTGTGTGACATCAATGCGGAATCGGCTGAGGGGATGATCAAGGTACTGGAACCTGAGCTGGTTATCATCTGTCTGGTGGGAACCAGCGATGTGGATGTGCGGATCTTCAATGTCATGTCCAGCCGTTACAGCTTTGTCCCCGTCATCACCATCGGTACGGATAAGGAAAAGAGCACCTTCGGAAGATACTACAAAACCGGGCAGTTTGAAAACCTGGTAAGACCTGTGGAAAACCGGGATATCCTGGCGGCGGTTTGTAAGAAACTGGGATACATCTTTACGGAGAAGGACGGACGGTTCACGGTGAAAGAGGTGTCCGAGAAAAAGACGGTTCTCATCGTGGATGACAATCCCGTAACCCTTCGCAGCATCCGGGAGATGATCAAGGAGGAGTTCGATGTCATCGCCGCTACATCGGGAATCCAGGCCATGACAGCCATCGGGAAAAAGCGTCCGGATCTCATTCTGCTGGATTACGAAATGCCTGTTTGCGACGGCAGACAGACCCTGGAGATGATCCGTGCGGATCACGAGCTCAATGAGATTCCGGTGGTCTTTCTGACGGGAATCCGTGACAGGGCACATATTGAGGCGGTGCTGAAATTCCAGCCTCAGGGCTATCTCATCAAGCCCTCATCGAAAAGTGAGATCATACAGACCATCAAAAAGAATCTGCCTGAGGGGTAAACCATTTTCATAAGAGGTATAAGAAAAGCATCCGTATATGGAATGCGGAATAAAACGGAGGGACTATGTATTTACGGGAGTTGCTGCAATATGACGATATCGTGATCCAGTGTCACGACAATCCGGATGCCGATGCGCTGGCATCCGGTCTAGCGCTATATCGATATTTACAAAAACGGGGCAAAAGCCCCCGTTTTTTATACCGTGGACTGAACAGGATCAGTAAGGGAAACCTTTTGATCATGAAGGAAAAGCTGGAGATCCCCATCCGCTACGAGCCGGATTTTAACGGGGAGGCAGAGCTTCTGGTAACGGTGGATTGTCAGTACGGCCAGAGAAACGTGTCTGCCATCAAAGCCAGAAACATTGCGGTCATCGACCATCACCAAAGCACGGAGGAGCTTCCGGCCCTTTCCGAGGTACGCAGCAACATCGGAAGCTGCGCTACGGTGATCTGGGATATGATGCGGGAAGAGGGCTTTTCGGTGGAGGAGGACAGCCTCCTTTCCACGGCTTTGTTTTACGGTCTTTATACGGATACCAACAAGCTTTCCGAGGTTTCCCATCCTCTGGATCGGGATATGCGGGATTCCCTTACGGTGAACAAAAGCCTCATTACGGAAATGAGCAATTCCAGCATTTCCCTGGACGAGCTTAAGCTGACGGGGAAGGCCATTTTTGACTATGAGTATCACGGAAAAAACAAATACATCCTGATCCGGGCAGATCGCTGTGATCCCAATGTGCTGGGTGTCATCAGCGACTTTTCCATGGAGACGGTAGGGGTGGATATCTGCCTTGCCTACTTTGTCAGCGAGCAGGAGATCAAGTTCTCAGTGAGAAGCTGCACCAAGGAAGTCCACGCCAATGAGCTGGCGGCATTTCTGGCAGATGGCATCGGCGGCGGAGGCGGTCATATGACAAAGGCCGGAGGAACCATTCGCCCGGAAAAACTGACGCGGGTTTATGAGGGAGCAGAGTCAACCATGGAAGGTATGATCAGTGAGGTGTTTAACCAAAGGCTGAACCGTTACTTATCCATGTACCGGGTGATGTACGCCAAGGATACTCTGCTGGATACTGCTGATATGAGGCTCTATGAAAAGCTGCCCCAGAAGCTTGGATGCGTAAGGCTGACGGACGTTTTTCCGGCAGGAACCATGGTGGAGATCAGAACCCTGGAGGGAGATATTGACGTTCGGGTGGAAGAGGATATCTATCTCATGATCGGTATCGAAGGAGAGGTTTATCCCATCAAAAAAGAGAAGCTGGAAAAAAGCTACGGGTATGATGACAGTCCCTATGACCGGACTTTTGAATACGAGCCCAGCATCAAGGATGTGCTTACGGGAGAAAAGAAGACCGTGAGACAGTTGGCAAGGTCCGTTGTCAGTATGGGAGGCGCCCGGATCTGGGCAAAGCCCCTGACGGAGTATGTGAAGCTGTTTACAGCCTGGGATGAGGAGAAATACTATTCGGGAAAACCCGGAGATTATATTGCAGTAAGAGAAGATGATGCCCATGATATTTATATCATTAACGGCAGTCTGTTTGACCAGCTTTACAGAGGGGAAGAAAAATGATCGAACATTATAATGCATTTATATCTTACAAGCATGCACCGGAGGACAATAGAGTAGCAGAGGCGGTACACCGGGGATTGGAGAGGTTTCATATTCCGGGGAAGATCCGAAAGAAAACCGGGATCAACCGCATCAACCGGATCTTTCGGGATAAGGATGAGCTTCCCATTACCAACGACCTGAGCGATACCATCGCCAAGGCACTGGCAGACTCCGACTATCTCATCGTCATCTGTTCCACCAATACGAAGCAGTCTGCCTGGGTGCCCAGGGAGATCGAATACTTCTTAAAAAACCACACCAAGAGAGAGATCTTTACGGTGCTGGTAAACGGGGAGCCCTTTGACGTGATCCCGGAGATTTTGCTGTATGAGGATCGGGTCATCAAAGATGAAAATGGCAATGAGCAGACCGTAAGGGTTCCTATGGAGCCCCTTTCCTGCGACTATCGCATGCCTCTTTCCAAAGCGAAGAAGACAGAGCTGCCAAGGCTTGCCAGCGGACTTATCGGCTGCGCCTATGACGAGCTTATGAACCGCCGCAGACAGTATCGGATGAAGCAGCTGACGGCGGCCTTTTCCGGAGTCCTGGCCCTGGCTTTGGGCTTTAGCGGCTATATGTACTACAGCAGAAGCCAGATCAAAAAGACCTATCTGGAGTCTTTGAAAAACCAGTCCAAATATCTGGCCAATGAATCAGCCAATCTTTTGGAAAAGGAGCAGCGGATCACAGCACTGCAGCTGGCTCTGGAGGCGCTTCCGAAAGATGCAAATGATGAGCGTCCCATTACGGCAGAGGCTGTCAAAGCCCTGACGAATGCAACTCTTGCCTATGAGGGCAATAACGGCACCAACATCGGTGCGGCCTGGAACTATCAGATGCCGGGAGTGGTGGCTGATTTTCAGGTAAGCGAGGACGGAAAGAGCATTGCCATTTTGGATGAAGGCAGCGTGCTGGGAGTTTGGAACACGGATACCCATGAGCAGCTACTTTATGAGGATGGCTTTGATGCACATGTGCAGGGCATGCGCTTTTTCGATGACAATACCCTGATCCTTTGGACGGACCACAGTATTGTTTCCTACGATGTGAAAACGGCTAAGCAGCTTTGGCAGTATGAGTATAAGGACAGCTCCTTTACAGACAGATACCATCTGATGATGTCGGAGCAGGCCATTTTTATAAGCACCTTCGAAGGCAATTATCTGAAACTGGATCCCAAGTCCGGGAAGCTTTTGGATACCATCTCTTTGTCCTTGCCGGAGGGGTATGAGGATTTCAGCCTGGTGGAAAGCAGGCTTTCTCCCGATGGAAAAATGATCGCCTTCAGAGGGCTGGGAGGCTGGAACAGCTATGCCTTCGGCGTTTTGGATCTGGCATCCAAGCAGGCAAAGCTTTCCGACTATATGGAGGAGATGGTAAAGGATCTGTTTTGGACGGACAACGATACCTTTATGGTGGCAAGTACCCTGGCGGATATGACAAGCAGTATGTCCTTCGGCGGACAGGAAATTCTTTCCTCGGATCATTCCACTCTGCGGTGTATTAATGCTGCAGATCTGTCTGAGGATTGGAACACTGATTTTGTTTGTAACGGCGTCACCCTGGAAAGTGGATTTATGGCCCTGGGAACAAAGGAGGTTGCTTACTATTCTGGAAACGTCATTGCGGTTTATGATCTGACCTCCGGTAAGGAACAATATAAGAGCAATGTCAACGATTCCGTCATTGATGTGAGTGATCGGGATGGGGACGGCTCCCCGGCAGTTGTAACCGAAAAGGGAGGCTATGCAACCCCGGCATTGAGCGTGGATACTGATGCGGTTTACTATACCCGGTATTTCACCGATAATCTGCGACAGGCAGTGGTTAACAACGGCGTTTATGTAAGACAGCATCTGAGCCATGAAGTGATCTACTACGGCGTTCATGTCTATGATGAAGCTTGGACGGCCCTTTGTGAGAATGCAGGGATTACCGGATCCTTAAGCGAGTTTTCCATGGATGAAAGCATTCTGGGAATCCTGATCAAGGATGGGGACGCGGGGGCAAAGCTTCATGTGTTCGGACTTGGGGAAAAGAGCAATCATCTGGTAAAAGAGCTTTCGGGGGATGCCTATGACTATGCGCTCCTTGGCGCTTTTGACGGGCGTGTGTATCTGGGATATGACAGAGAGGATGCCTATGATCTCATTTCCTTTGACATGGATATTGAGCATGAAAAGACCCGGAGCATTACCCGTCCCACAAGCACCTTTGGGGACTTTGCCATCCTAAAGGGCGGAAAACTGCTCTATGGCAGCAAAAACGAAAACTATGAAAACGATGTCACGATCTATGATCTGAAGGAAGAGCAACAGTCACAGATAGAGATCCCTGAGGACTACCAAGATGCAAATGATGTGACCGCTTTCTATGAGGGAGAGGACATCTTCTGTATGCAGGGGGATAGGGACTACGTCTTTGACCTGAAAAACGGCAGTGGTAAACCCATAGAGGTTCCGGAAAACTGGGGCAGCGGCAGTTGCTTTTCCGATAATAGCAGAGAAGGTAAATTTGCCTTATCTGACGGAAAGCAGATCCTCATCTGTGACCGGGAAGGCGGTGTGTCCGCATCCATCCTTTGTCCGGGCATATCCCCTGTGGGGATGACCTTTACGGATCAGGGACTTGCGGCCTTGTATGAGGACGGAAGCCTGAACTTTTATAACGCCGCAGATGGCACCTTCCTTCGGCAGATGGACGCTACGGTTTATTACAACTACAGCAAGGCCGTTGAGTTTGATGTGGATCCCGAAACCGGTCTTTTGTATATCCGTATGGGTCAGCTTCTGGATGTAATGGATCTGGCAAGCGGTGTGGAGATCGCCCATGTGGAAAACTGCTTCGGCCATCATAAGGGCAGAGATATTTTTATCACCTCTTCCAGAGAGACAGGGGAAGAGTACCAGATCGGGTATTATCCTCACTATACGGTGGAGCAGCTTATGGAAAAGGCAAAGGCCATTTTGCAGAATACGGAATTGTCCGATGGCTTAAAGAGCCTTTACGGCATCAGCGGGTCTATTGACAAATAGACGGATCGATCCTATAATTTCAACGGTTTACTTTGCGAAAAAAGAGAGGAGGACAACGCATATGCAAACAACGCGAAGCTTTGGCAGATTTACAGCGTGGATACTGGCAGTGCTGGTAGTATTGCTTATGCTGGTTTCCTACTCTTTTATTGCGAAGGAGGCCAATCATGATTGTACGGGAGAAGACTGTCCTGTCTGTGCCTTCATACAGCAGTGTGAAAGCACCATGCACAGGATCGGCAGTGGTTTGATCATACCTGCCGTTTGTCTGATACCTGTCATTTTGTGTTTCTTTTCTATTCTGACTACGGTGACTGTGATCCTGCAGGAGACACCGGTCTTAAACAAAGTACGCCTGAATAATTGAAAACCTCCCATGGGTGCATAGCGCCCTTATTTGCTTGCAATCAGAAGCGGATCATGGATCCGTTTGTTTGTGATGAATGAAAACGGAGGTAATCATTGTGAAGAAATATATCTATTCGGTTCTCGCAGCCATACTGTCGGTTGCGTGTCTGACCGGCTGCGCAAAAGTAAGCGCACAGAATCCCGAAAGCAATCAAAAACTAAAGATCGTAACCACCATTTTTCCCGAATATGACTGGGTCATGAATATTCTCGGGGAGCAAAAGGGTGAGGCTGAGGTAACCATGCTGTTGGATAACGGTGTGGATCTGCACAGCTACCAGCCCACAGCGGAGGATATCTTAAAGATCGGAACCTGTGACCTGTTCATCTATGTAGGCGGCGAATCCGATGAATGGGTAGAGGATGCCCTGCGGGAAGCGGTAAATCAGGATATGAAGGTGATCAATCTGCTGGATGTCCTTGGGGAATCTGTGAAGGAAGAAGAACTGGTGGAAGGTATGCAGGAGGAAGAGCACGAACATGAACATGATCATGAGGATGCAGATCATGAAGATGCAGACCATGAAGATGAGGAGCATGACCATGAGGAAGGGCCGGAATATGATGAGCATGTCTGGCTGTCCCTTCGAAATGCCGCAGTGATCGTGGAAAAGATCAGTGAAGCCATTTGCAGTATCGATCCGGATCAGGCAAAAACCTATCAGGACAATACAAAGGCGTATCTGGAGAAGCTGAATGCGCTGGATGCACAATACCGTTCTGCAGTGGCTGACGGCGCGCGTCATACCCTGCTTTTCGGAGATCGTTTTCCCTTCCGTTATCTGACGGATGATTATGATCTGGACTACTATGCAGCCTTTGTAGGCTGCTCCGCAGAGACGGAAGCCAGCTTTGAAACGGTTACGTTTCTGGCAGAAAAGGTAGATGCACTTTCCCTGCCTGTGGTGATGACCATTGAAGGAAAGGATCACCGGATTGCAGAGACCATCATTGCCAATACCGCTTCGAAGGATCAGAAGATCCTGACTCTGGATTCCATGCAATCTGTAACGGCCCGGGACGTGGAAGACGGTGTGGATTATCTGTCGGTAATGGAAAAAAACCTGGAAGTGCTTAAGGAAGCGTTGCAATAGGAGGTTGTAAAAATGGCATTGCTCACCATAAAGGACCTGGCCGTCGGTTATGATGGACATAAGATCACCGGGCAGCTAAGCTTTGCGGTTCAGCCCGGGGACTATCTGTGCATTGTGGGAGAGAACGGATCCGGAAAAAGTACTTTGATGAAAACCATCCTGCAGTTGATCAAGCCCATCAGCGGGCAGGTTCTGTTTGGTGACGGGCTGAAGAAACAT
>JAEEKV010000103.1 GCA_016282595.1 Lachnospiraceae bacterium | reverse complement strand
GCTTCCCCCGTCAGGATCATGGGGAAGGATCAGAATGTGGCAAAATGCACCCTGGTGGATGAGAGCGGAATGAAGATCAGTGCCATTTGCTTTCAAAACGCGGGACAGTTTGCGGAGGATACAGAAAAAACCGGCAGGCTGCATATTTTATATCGGCCCCAGGTCAATGAATATATGGGGCAGAAAACCCTGCAGGTTGTGATCGAAGACTGGGCCGTGGCTGAGGGCTGACGGCAGAGAAAGACTGGAGGATCCTATGAAGACAATCAGACAACTTTTGGAACGATCGGACTATACATTGTTACAGGGGGATTTGGATACACCCATAACCGGGGTTGAATATGATTCCCGCAAGGAGCAGGAAGGAAGGCTCTTTGTGTGCGTGGTGGGAGAAAACTCCGACGGACACAGCTTTGCTACCCAGGTGGCAGAAAAAGGTGCAGCCGCCCTTTTGGTACAACGCGATATCCGGGAGGAATATCCGGAGCTTGCGGCAAATCCGAAGCTTAGCATCATTTTGATGCAGGATACCCGCATCGGCCTTGCAGAGGTTTCGGCTTCCTGGTTTTCCTATCCGGCAGAGGATATGACCATCATCGGCATCACCGGAACCAAGGGAAAGACCACTACCACCTATCTGGTTCGATCCATTCTGGAAAAGGCAGGCAAAAAGGTGGGGCTCATCGGTACCATTGAGATCATCATCGGCAAGGAGCATATCCACGCGGACCATACTACCCCGGAATCCTATCTGGTGCAGCAGTACTTTGACAGAATGCGAAAGGAAGGCTGCGATACGGTGGTAATGGAGGTTTCCTCCCAGGCCTTAAAGCTGCATCGGACCAGGGGCTTTTTGTTTGACTACGGGATTTTTACCAACCTGTCTCCCGATCATATCGGCAAAGCAGAGCATAAGGATTTCGAGGAATACCGCTATTGCAAGAGCCTTCTGTTTCGGCAGTGTAAGGTTGGCATCGTAAACTGTGATGATGAAAACTGGCAGGAGGTTACAAAGGATCATACCTGCAGCCTTAAGACCTTCGGTTTTTCCGAAGGAGCGGATTACCGGGCAAAGGATCTGCAGCTCATTGAGGGCAAGGGCTTTCTCGGTATCGAGTTTCAGACAGAGGGCCTTGTCAAGGCCAAGCTGTCTTTACACACCCCCGGACGGTTTTCCGTCTATAACGCTCTTTGCGCCATTGCCATCTGTGATCACTTCGGCGTAGAGCAGGAGGTGATGGCACAGGCCATTGCAGCGGCAAAGGTGAAGGGCAGGATTGAAATGGTTCCCATTGAGGATCACTACACACTGCTCATTGACTATGCTCACAACGCCATGTCCCTTCGAAGCCTTCTGGAAACCCTGAAGGAATACCATCCCGGACGGTTGGTATGTCTCTTTGGCTGCGGCGGAAACAGGGCCAAGGACAGACGGTTCCAGATGGGAGAGGTCAGCGGCGAGCTGGCGGATCTGACGGTGATCACCTCAGACAATCCGAGAAATGAAGATCCCATGGATATCATTGCGGATATCAAAACGGGGATCAGCAAAACAGAAGGAAAATACGTGGAGATTCCCGATCGCCGGGAAGCCATTCGTTATTGCATCGATCACGCCCAGCCCAGAGATCTTATCGTTCTGGCCGGAAAGGGTCATGAAGACTACCAGGAGATCAAAGGGGTGAAGTATCCCATGGATGAGCGGGTGATCATAGAAGAGATCAAGAAGGAAAAGGGGCTTGCATAGCAGATGAAGGAAAGAGACGATTGCTTCGCCCGGGTGATCATTGACATTTCCCACGAAAGCGTGGATCGGATGTTCACCTACAGGGTCCCGGAGGATATGCGGGATTCCATCAGGGTGGGACAGTGCGTAAGCGTCCCCTTCGGAAAAGGGAATACGAAGCGGCAGGCCTATGTGACCCAGCTTTGTGATTCGGCGGATATCGATCCGGCAAAGATCAAGGAAATCGATGCCATTGAGGAAGGAGAGGTGCCTGCACTGGCCCGCAGCATCGGCCTTGCCTGGTGGATGAAAAACCGCTACGGCTCCACCATGATCACGGCGCTGAAAACCGTACTCCCGGTGAAGAAAAAGGTAAAGGATGTCATCTACCGCGAGGTGTCCCTGGCAATTTCCGATGAAGAAGCAGCCCTCCTTCGGCGGGAGGCTGTGCTCAAGGGACAAAGCGGAAAGGTGCGGCTGTTTTCGGCCCTCATGGGAGGTGCGGGGATCAGTCATTCCTACCTGACGGGACAGCTGGCGGTTTCCGCACAGACCATTACCTCCCTGGAGAAAAAGGGGATTTTGAAGGTAGAAAGCTATCAGAGCTTTCGCAATCCCATCCGGTTTCGGGAAAAGCAGACAGAGAAAAAGAACTTAACTCCCTCCCAGCAGCAGATCGTAGCGGACTATCTCAGGCGCTATGACGCAGGAGAGCGCAGAACGGCATTGCTCCATGGCATTACGGGCTCCGGAAAGACGGAAGTGTATATGGAGATCATCGAAGGGATGCTGCAGCGGGGAAAACAGGTCATCGTGCTGATCCCGGAGATCGCCCTGACCTATCAGACGGTGCGCAGGTTTTACCAGCGGTTTGGGGATGTGATCTCGATCCTGAACTCCAGATTGTCTGCCGGGGAAAAATACGATCAGCTTCGGCGTGTGGAGCAGGGTGAGGTGCAGATCATGATCGGCCCCAGAAGCGCCCTGTTTACACCCTTTGAAAACCTGGGACTCATCCTCATAGACGAGGAGCATGAAACCAGCTATAAAAGCGATCAGATGCCCAGATTCCATGCCAAGGAAGTGGCGGAGTACCTGTGCAGCGTAACGGATGCAGGTCTGTTTTTGGGCTCTGCGACGCCTTCCCTTGACAGCTACTATAAGGCAAAAAACGGAGACTATCTTCTTTATACACTAACGGAAAGGATAGGAGAAGCGAGACTGCCGGATGTGCAGATCGCGGATCTTCGAAAAGAGTTAGCAGAGGGTAACTTTTCCATGTTCAGCAAGCCCCTTCGGGAAGCAATGGCGGATCGGCTTGCCAGAAAAGAACAGATTATGTTATTCTTAAATCGTCGCGGGATCGCAGGCTTTGTGTCCTGTAAAAGCTGCGGAGAGGTGCTTAAATGTCCCCACTGCGACGTATCCCTATCGGATCATAAGGACCGCATGATCTGTCATTACTGCGGCTATGAAACGCCGAAGGTAAAGCGGTGTCCGTCCTGTGATTCGCCCTATATCTACGGCTTTAAAGCAGGGACCCAGCAGATCGAGGAAGCGGTGACAAAGATGTTTCCGGCCTCCCGGGTACTTCGGATGGATGCGGATACCACCAAGAAGAAAGAGGATTATGATAAGATCCTTGCAGCCTTTACGGCTCAGGAGGCGGATATCCTCATCGGTACCCAGATGATCGTCAAGGGACATGATTTTCCCATGGTGACTTTGGTGGGAATTCTGGCAGCGGATCTTTCCCTGTTTGCCTCGGACTTTACGGCACCGGAGCGGACCTTTCAGCTTTTGACCCAGGCAGTGGGCAGAGCGGGACGGGCCGAGAGAGAGGGAGAGGCAATCATTCAGACCTACCAGCCGGAGCATTTTGCCATTCAAAGAGCGGCAGAGCAGGACTATGAAGGCTTCTATGAGGAAGAGATTGCCGACCGGGAGATGATGGGATTTCCTCCCGTGGTACATCTTTTGTGTGTCCTTATGACGGGAGAGGATGAAGGCAAGCTCATTGCCTTTGCAAACTGGCTGTTCCAGGGACTGGCAGAGGTTTATGAGAAACAGGACAGACCCCAGGTACTGGGACCTGCCCCGGCATCCATCGGCAGGATCAAGGATCGGTACCGCCAGGTGGTATATTTGAAAAGCCCTGATATGCAGGTGCTGATCCGGGCGAAGGATCTGTTGGAAATGAAGGTGGAAAAGGTGAAAAAAGCCGCCGAGGGATTTCAGATCCTGTTTGATTTTGACCCCATATCGGGGTATTAAGAAAGGAAAAAGACTATGGCAATCAGAAAGATCAGAGAGATCGGAGATCCGATCCTGAATAAACCCTGTAAGGAGGTAAAGGACGTTACCCCCAGACTTCGCGTTTTGATCGACGACATGCTGGATACCATGTATGATGCTTCCGGCGTAGGACTGGCGGCACCCCAGGTGGGAATCCTGAAGCGCATCGTGGTTGTAGATTGCAGCCCCGAGCAGGACAGCCCCATCGTCCTTATCAACCCCGAGATCATTGCAACCGACGGAGAGCAGACGGGGCAGGAGGGATGCCTTTCCGTTCCCGGAAAATGCGGTATCGTTACCCGTCCCAACTATGCGAAGGTTAGGGCCTATAACGAGAACATGGAACCCTTTGAGATTGAGGGCGAGGAACTTTTGGCAAGAGCCTTCTGTCATGAGATCGATCATCTGGACGGCCACCTTTATACAGAGCTGGTAGAAGGGGAGCTGAAGAACGTAGGCGAGGACTTCGAAGAGATCGAGGACGAGGAAGACGAAGAAACAAATGACGATGAGCAATAAAAACATGAAGATCGTATTTATGGGAACCCCGGATTTTGCCCGTGGGTGTTTACAGGCCCTGTATGATGCAGGATATGAGATCCCGGTTGTGGTGACCCAGCCGGACCGGCCCAAGGGACGGAAAAAAGAACTGGTTCCTTCACCGGTAAAGGTGCTGGCAAGCGCCCACGATACCCCTGTACTTCAGCCGGAAAAGATCAGACAGGATCAGCAGGCCCTGGAGAATTTAAGAGGCATTGGTGCCGATCTGTTTGTGGTAGCGGCTTTCGGTCAGATCCTGCCCAAAGAGGTGCTTGAAATGCCCAGGCTTGGGTGCATCAATGTCCATGCATCGCTGCTTCCCAAATACAGGGGAGCCGCCCCGATCCAGCAGGCAATCCTGGATGGAGAGAGCGTAAGCGGCGTGACCATCATGCAGATGGCAGAAGGCCTGGATACGGGAGATATCCTGACCACATGTGAGTATCCGATCTCGGATGAGGAAACGGGAGGAAGCCTGTTTGACGCTCTGATGCAGGCCGGAGCTGAGCTTTTGGTTAAGACCATTCCCTTGCTGGAAAATGGGAAGATTACACCGCAAAAGCAGGATGATGCGAAGGCCAGCTATGTAAAAATGCTGAAAAAAGAAGACGGAAAACTGGATTTTTCAAAGGATGCAAGAAGCCTGTTTAACCGCATCCGCGGCCTGGATCCCTGGCCCGGTGCTTTTGTGAGACAGGGGGAAAAGACACTGAAGATCTGGAAGAGCAGAGTTTTGGAGCCGGGAGATATTACAGAGGATCCTTCAGGCCTTTTGCCGGGACAGATCCTGGGCGTTTCCAGGGAAGGCATTGACGTTGTCTGCGGACAGGGGATCCTGAGGATCACTGAGCTGCAGCCGGAGGGCAAAAAGCGCATGGCCAGCCGGGATTATCTGCTGGGACACAGCCTTTCGAAAGGAGAATGGTTTGGCACAGGAGAGTAGCATCAGCCAGAGGCAGATCATTTTAGACTGCCTTTTGGAAATATGGGAAAAGGGCGGCTTTTGCAATCAGGTGCTGGACGGCGCCCTTAAAAAGTATGGCTATCTGGAGCCGACACAAAAGTATTTTATCAGACGGATCTGCGAGGGAAGTGTAAGGACGCAGATTCGTCTCGATTATTGTATAGACGCAGTTTCCAAAACCAAAACCCGAAAGATGAAACCATTGATCCGCACCCTTCTTCGGATGAGTGCCTATCAGATCCTGTTTGCTGAGGATATCCCCTCCTCGGCGGCCGTGAACGAAGCAGTGAAGCTGACAAAGAAGAGAGGGCTACAGAGTCTGTCAGGCTTTGTTAACGGTGTGCTTCGCTCACTGGACCGGAAAAAGGATGAAATCAGTTTGCCGGATCCGAAACAGGACAGGACCGGGTATCTGGCTGTGGCCTATTCTTTTCCCGAATGGCTTGTGGATCAGATACTGGATGCTCTGCCTTCTGAGCAGGCAGAGCATCCCGAAAAGGTATTTTCTGCACTTTCCGAAAAAAGACCGCTTTGCGTGCGCCTGTCTAGGCGGATGAGCGAGGAGGGAAAAAGAGACCTGCTTGCGAAGATGCAGCAGCATGGCATTACCGTAAGAGCGTCAGAAAAGTTAGCATACGCTTACTTTTTGGAGGGCGTGAACGGCATTGAAAACCTGCCGGGATATGCGCAGGGGTATCTGTATTTTCAGGATATCGGCTCCATGATGGTCGTGGAATGTGCAGGGCTGAAAAAGGGCGATCTGGTGGTGGACGTCTGCGCCGCTCCCGGCGGCAAAAGCCTGCATGCGGCGGATGTGCTGAAGGCTCTGGGGGGAGGAACTGTCATCTGCGGGGATCTGACTAAGGAGAAGGCTGAAAGGATCCGGGAAAACGCAGCCAGATGGAGGCTTGACAATCTTGAGGTCAGAGTCTGGGATGCAAGAGAAAGTCAGGAGGATCTGATCGGGAAAGCCGACGTCGTGATCGCGGATCTTCCCTGCAGCGGACTAGGCGTGATGGGACGAAAGCCGGATATCAAATACCACATTTCGAAGGAAAAGATCGAAAGCCTGCAAAGCCTGCAGCGACAGATCCTGAAAACCGTAGTCTCCTATGTAAAGCCGGGCGGAAGGCTCGTATACTCCACCTGCACTATGACGAAGGAAGAAAACGATGACAACCGGGACTGGCTTTTAGAGCATACGGATTTTGAAATGATCAGCGAAACAAAACTGATTCCCGGCAGGGATGAAAGTGATGGATTTTATGTATGCGTTTTGCAGCGCCCTGAAGGCTGAAGAAAAACACCGGGATAGTAGAATCTTTATTTTCTCCCTTTTCGAGAAGCGCACGGGTTTGTTAATATAGTTGTTCGTCCAGCAATGTGGATAGATATTTCAAAGCTTGTAAGCAATTCGATTTCTGGTGGGATTTCACAATAATAATGAAATAAAGAGGAGGAATTTAAGATGAGCAATATGACAAATTCACAGGCATGG
This sequence comes from Lachnospiraceae bacterium, assembly GCA_016282595.1. Classification (GTDB taxonomy): domain Bacteria; phylum Bacillota; class Clostridia; order Lachnospirales; family Lachnospiraceae; genus RGIG7926. The sequence goes on along the minus strand of JAEEKV010000103.1, from coordinate 4,257 downwards.
GATTACGCAGTAGGTATGATTAAAGTGGACGGATTAGAACCTACGAAAGAGTTTAAGGAATATATTGAAAAAGAAAAACGTGGTGAGGTCACCATGCAGGATATTAAGGAATACCTTGATAAAAAGTACAAGGTAAGGGATATATAATGGCCTAGTATCAGATAAAGCCGAAAGGAAATACAAAGGCAATGAAGACAGATTTAAAAAGCCTGACAAAGGAAGAGCTGGAAGCCGTCCTCCTGGAAAAAGGCGAAAAAAAATACAGAGCAGCACAGCTCTATGACTGGATGCACAGGCATCTGGCAGATTCCTTTGAGCAGATGGGAAACTTGCCCAAAAGCCTTCGGGAAAAGCTTTCTGAGGATAGTGAATACACCTGCCTGCAGACCGAGCGGCTGCAGCAGTCCGCCCTGGACGGCACCAGAAAATATCTGTTTGCCTTAAAGGACGGACAGATGATCGAAAGCGTGTGGATGCCCTATCATCACGGCAACAGCGTTTGCATTTCATCCCAGGCAGGCTGCAGAATGGGGTGCAAGTTCTGTGCCTCCGGTATCGGGGGGCTGATTCGGAACCTGAGTGCCGCGGAAATGCTGGATCAGATCTACAGGATCCAAAAGGATACCGGGGAGCGTGTAAGCAACGTGGTGGTTATGGGGACCGGAGAGCCGCTGGATAATTACGAGTATCTCCTTCGCTTTTTGCGGCTTTTAACGGATGAAAACGGACTTCATATCAGCCAGCGAAATGTAACGGTTTCCACCTGCGGACTGGTGGAACGGATCCGGGCCCTGGCAGAGGAAAAGCTTGCCATTACCCTGGCCCTTTCCCTGCATGCACCCACAGATGAAAAGAGAAAAGAGATCATGCCCATAGCCTATAAGTATTCCATCCGCCAGATCATAGATGCGGTGACGGAGTACGGACAGACCACAGGCAGGCGCGTGACCTTTGAATACAGTCTCATTGCCGGCTTTAACGACAGCGATGAGGACGCTGCAAAGCTTTCGGCCCTGGCAAAGGAAGCCGGAGCCCATATCAACCTCATTCCGGTGAATCCGGTTACGGAAGCGGGCTTTTCGGCCCCCATCCGCAAGGAGGCAGAGGCTTTTGCAAAAAAACTGGAAAAAAACAGAGTCAATGTGACGATCCGGAGGACCATAGGAGCCGATATCGACGCTGCCTGCGGCCAGCTTCGCAGAAAATACAGGGAGGAGAGCTCATAAAACAGGGTTCTTGTTCTTTTTGGATTTCTATGGTAAAATGTGTATTTGAGTTGTGACCTCCTTTTTCGGGAAAGCAGGTCGCAAAAGAGTGATTTTTTTGGGAGGAAACCCCGTTGCTGAAGGCTTATTCCGTCACGGATATCGGACGAAGAAGACAACTGAATCAGGATTTCGTATATTGCTCCTCCACTCCTGTGGGGAACATGCCGAATCTGTTTATTGTTGCCGATGGCATGGGCGGTCATAAGGCGGGCGATTATGCATCCCGCTACACCGTGGAGACCATCGAAAGGGAGATCAAGGCTTCCTTTGAGAAGAATCCTTCTATCATTATTAAGAAGGCCATTCAGACAGCCAATAAAGAGATCCGTGAGCGGGCCGCAGAGGACCCCAATCTGTACGGAATGGGTACCACCGTGGTGGTTGCTACCGTCATCGGCAGATTTTTGCAGGTGGCCAATGTGGGAGATTCCCGTCTTTATGTGGCAAACAGCAAGGAGATCCGCCAGATCACAAGAGATCATTCCCTGGTGGAGGAGATGATCCGGCTGGGTGGATTGAATCGGGAAGAGGCCAGATTGCATCCGGATAAAAATATCATTACCCGGGCTATTGGTGCAACGGAAACCGTGGATGTCGATTTTTTCACTGTGGAGCTCAATCCTTCGGATAAGATCCTGATGTGCAGTGACGGCCTTACGAATATGGTGGAAGATCGCAGGATCCTGGAGATCCTTAACAAATTCCCGGATGATAAAACATTGGTAGAAACGGCGCATGCCCTCATAGATGAGGCAAATGAAAACGGCGGTAAGGACAATATCGGCGTTGTTTTAGTGCGTCCTTATTCAGACGAGGTGAATAAAGAATGATTACAATCGGAATGGTAATGGGAGATCGTTATGAAGTGCTGGAAAAGATCGGCACCGGCGGAATGAGTGATGTCTTTAAGGCAAAGGACAACAAGCTGAACCGGTATGTGGCGATCAAGGTGCTGAAATCGGAGTTTTCGGAGAATACCAATTTTGTCTCCAAATTCCGTGTAGAGGCCCAGGCTGCAGCAAGACTGACCCATCCCAACATCGTAAATGTCTATGACGTTGGGGAGGAAGGCGATACCCACTATATTGTTATGGAGCTGGTGGAAGGTATCACCCTGAAGAACTATATTGAGAAAAAGGCAAGGCTTTCCGTAAAAGAGGCCATCAGTATTGCCATTCAGGTATCCATGGGTATTGAAGCTGCCCATAACAACCATATTATTCACAGAGATATCAAGCCCCAGAACATTATGATCTCCAAGGAAGGAAAGGTAAAGATCGCGGACTTCGGTATTGCCAAGGCTGCTACCTCCAACACCATCACTTCCAATGTTATGGGTTCGGTACACTATACCTCGCCGGAGCAGGCAAGGGGCGGTTTTTCCGATGAAAGAAGCGATATCTATTCTTTAGGCTGCACCATGTATGAGATGCTGACGGGACGTGTTCCCTTTGACGGAGAGACTACGGTAGCCATTGCCATCCGTCATATCCAGGAAGAGATGCCTTCACCCAGGGAGTTCGTTTCCGAGATCCCCGTTTGCGTGGAGCAGATCATCTTCAAATGTACCCAGAAGAGTCCGGATCGCAGATACCAGTCCATGAGTGAGCTCATTGTGGATCTGAAGAAATCCCTGATCACTCCCAATGAGAACTTTGTAAAGATCATCGACGCCGATACAGGCGGTGCAACCAGAACCATTTCCGAAAAGGATTTGGAGCAGATCAAGCGCCAGACCGGAAACATCTATCTCGGAAAGGTGACCGGGCTGGAGGAAGAAGCCGGAGAGCAGTACGAAGAGGAAGACTACGATCCCGAGCAGTATGAGGATCAGGAGTACGAGGACGGCGAGTACGAAGACGAGGGGTATGAAGACGGCGAGTACGAAGACGAAGAGTACGAAGACGGCGAGTACGAGGACGAAGAATACGAAGACGAAGAGTACGAAGACGAGCAGTACGAGGATGAGGAATATGATGATCAGGCTGAGTACGAAGAGGAGTACGAGGAAGAGCCTGAGGATGAAGAATATGAACGTCAGCGCTTAGCGGCTGAGAAAAAGCGTGCCCAGGAAGCCAAGAAGGCTGCAGAGGCTAAAAGAGCCCAGGAGGCAAAACGGCAGAAGGAGCAGGAGGCAGCAAAGAGAGCCCAGGCTGCCAAGCGCCGGAATTATGAAGAAGAGGATTATGAAGACGCCGAGGATAAGATGGAGAAGATCACTACGGTGCTTGCCATTGTGGCAGCCGTGATCATCGGTATCATTGCCCTTGTGATCGTAGCCAATCTTTTGGGCGTATTCAAAGGCAAGGATAAGACCCCGGATGAACCGGAGGCAGCAGTAGAGCAGGTTCAGCCTGAAGAACAGACCCAGGAGACAGAGCTTCCCAAGGAAAACACCGTAGTCATGGTGAACGTCGTGGGACAGACCCTGACGGAGGCAAAGGCAGCCCTTTCCGCCATTGAGCTGGGAAGCAAGGTAACGGAGGAAAATTCCGATACCTATGAGGCAGGCGTTGTGATTTCCCAGGACATCGCAGAGGGTGCATCCATTGCCAAGAATTCTACCATCAATCTGGTAGTCAGCATCGGTCCCAAGGAGGAAGAAGGGATCGAGATCGCAGATGTGGTAGGCAAGAGTGAGAGTGAAGCAAAGGCTTCCCTGGAAGCCCTTGGTTTTTCCGTAGATGTGACTACAGAGAATTCCGAAACTGTTGACACCGGTAAGGTCATTTCCCAGACTCCTTCCGCAGGCGGTAAGCTGGAGAAGGGTTCCAAGGTGACACTGGTAGTCAGCGCAGGCGTGAAGGTAGAAAAGGTAGGCGTACCGGATCTTCGCGGTATGACGGAAAGCTCCGCCAAGGAAAAACTGACGGCAGCGGGCCTAAAGAGCGGCAGCGTTTCCGAGACCTTCAGCGATACCGTAACCGCAGGCTGCGTGGTATCCCAGAGCAACGATCCGGGAAGCCAGGTGGAAAAGGGAACAGGCATC
>JAEEKV010000102.1 GCA_016282595.1 Lachnospiraceae bacterium | reverse complement strand
TCGGCTGCACGACACCCGCCGCCGATTCCGCTGGCAGCAAAGAAAAGTGCATTGATCTCCGGATGCTCCGTAAGCAGTTTTCTGGTACGCTCATAACTTAGAGTATCGTCTTCATCATTGGTGATGGTCTTTACAATGGAGAAACGGTTATCTTCCTTAACGGAATGCTTAAAGCCTGCGATCCGCTCCGTATGACAAAGGATCTCATCGGATCCGGAAATGATTCCCACGTTAATGGGGGTATTTCCCTTTCCGGCGGCAAGGCGCATAAGTCCCGCTGCCGTAGCTCCTGTCTGGTAATAGTTGCTGCCTATAAAGGCAAGTCTGGAACAGCCTTCAATGTCCGTATTCAGGGTAACCACAGGAATCCCGTCGGCCACCAGCTCATCGATCTTTTTTGCCAGTCTCTTATCATTGGTGGGAGAAATGGCGATGCCGTTAACCCCCTCTTTCAGCAGTTCATCAATGGTACGGATCTGCTCAAGGGTATCCACTTTGGTCCAGCGAAGCAGGATCTGGCAATTATAGGAAGCAAGCTCCGCTTCCTTTTCCCGGATGCCGCTTACCACATCATCAAAAAAGGGATTGCCCTCTCCGAACAGGATCACGCCCAGGTGAAGATTTTTCTTCTGGGCAGCCAGTACCAGGCCGGCACGATTGGGTTTATAATCCAGGCGCTTGGCAATGGCCAGGATTTTTTTTGCAGTCTGCTCATTGACACTGCCGCGGTTGTTCAAAACGCGATCTACGGTGCCCCGGGAAACGCCGGCAAGTTCCGCGATTTCTTTGATGGTAGGCATATTACAAAATCCTTTCAAAGTAGGCGATGGTCTTCTTTAATCCTTCCTCAAGCTGTACGTGAGGCTGCCACTCCAGCTCCTTTTTTGCAAGGGAAATATCAGGACGGCGCTGGGTGGGATCATCCACGGGAAGCTCCTGGAAAATCAGCTTGGAGGAGGTTCCTGTCAGCTCAATGACTTTTTCCGCAAGGGCACGGATGGTAAACTCGCCGGGATTACCGATATTCACAGGTCCCGTAAAACCGTCGCGGGAATTCATTACCCGGGTCATACCCTCGATAAGGTCATCTACATAGCAAAAGCTTCGGGTCTGGCTGCCGTCACCATAGATGGTAATGTCATCTCCCCGGATGGCCTGAACGATAAAGTTGGAAACCACGCGGCCGTCACCGATATCCATTCTGGGACCGTAGGTATTAAAGATACGCATCACCTTGATATCCACACCGTGCTGCCTGTGATAATCGAAAAACAGGGTCTCTGCCGCACGTTTTCCTTCGTCATAGCAGGAACGGGGACCGATGGTATTGACATTGCCCCGGTAGCTTTCCGTCTGGGGATTGCATTCCGGATCTCCATATACCTCAGAGGTAGAAGCCTGCAAAATCCGGGCACCGGTCCGGTTAGCAAGGCCTAACATATTCAGTGCTCCGTAAAGGGAAGTCTTGGTGGTATAGATGGGATCCTTTTGATACCAAAGGGGGCTGGCAGGACAAGCCAGATTGTAGATCTGGTCACACTCCAAAAAGATGGGCTGGGTGACATCATGACGGATAAATTCAAAATAGGGATTGCCTAAAAGATGGCGGATATTGTCTTTGCTTCCGGTAAACAGATTATCCACACAGATGACATCATTTCCGTCTGCGATCAGTCTGTCGCAGAGATGGGACCCCAAAAATCCGGCACCGCCGGTCACTACCACTCGGTTTCTTCGCATAGTTTTTTCCTCCGTAAAAATGCTTCCGTGCTCGTGAACGTTCACAGTATCGCACATATAGAATATACCAAAAAACCGATCGGATATCAAATAGTATCTGATTTCTGCCGATAACAATTATGAGCGCTCATTCTATACCCGCGGGAATAATCTTTAGGAGGCAAATTTTATTGAAGATCGATTCCGCTATGATAGGAATGGATTCCGCGAGAAGTTTTTCTTCTTATGCGCAGGATATAACCCGCTCTTCGACTTATCAGACGGGACGCGCCCAAGGATGGGATACGGGAGGCTATAGTTTTTCACAGCTTCTTGATTTTGCAAAAGACGGGGAGGAAGAATTCGAAGAAAAGATCACAGAAAAAAAAGCCACTCCCCTCTTCGGTCGGATTGAAACCAGGCCCCGGCAACAGGATTCGCTGTCAGGTCCTATGGAAGAGATCCGAAGAGCCTGCATTCTGTTTTTGCTTCGGTGGCTCACCGGAAGCCTTAACTGGAAAGGGCAGGCAAAGGGCAATCTCATGCCCATGTATCAAACAGATTCCCTGCAGCCCATTCCCACGGGACAGGCTATGGGAAGCAGCTTTTCTGCAGAGCATTTTTATGCCGAGACGGAAAGTACCTCTTACAATGCAAAAGGCATAGTTAAAACAAGTGATGGCAGGGAGATTGATTTTAATCTGTCCCTTTCCATGACAAGAGCATTTTGTGAGTATTCCGGTATCCAGGTGCAAAATGCCCTGCCGCTTATGACCGATCCTTTGGTCATCAATATCAACGCACCTATGGCACAGGTTTCTGATCAGAAGTTTGTGTTTGACATCGATGCAGACGGAAAAGAGGATCAGATTTCAACTCTTTCCACAGGCAGCGGTTTTCTTGCTCTGGACCAAAACGAAGACGGCGTCATCAACGACGGCTCGGAGCTCTTCGGCACCAAAAGCGGGGACGGCTTTTACGATCTGTCCCTCTACGATCATGATGGAAACGGATGGATCGATGAGAACGATGAGGTCTTTGACAAGCTTAAGATCTGGTGTAAATCGGCAGACGGCTGCAATGTGCTTTACACTCTGAAGGAAGCCGGAGTCGGAGCCATCTGTCTGCAAAGCAATGAAACAGATTTCAGTTTGATGTCCCAATCAGCACAGGGTGTCAACGCCAGGATCCGCCGGACAGGTATCTTTCTGTATGAAAACGGCGGTGTTGGGACCATGCAGCATTTGGATCTGGCGCAGTAGGATCCGGCACAATAGGATCCGGCGCAATAGGATCCGGCGCAGTAACTGGATCTGACACAGCAGAATCCGACATAGATGGTAAAAAATCCGCTATGTAACAAGCAAGGGATGCCGGTCGGCATCCCTTGGTTTATTGTTTATCTGCCTATCTGAATTTACAGCGTCTCAATGATCTCCCTGTGGATCTTCCGATAGAACACCATCGTCATAGCCAGCGACATCAGCTCCGCGATGGGGAAGGCAAACCAGACATAGGTGACATTTCCCAAAAGGGATAACAGCCAGGCCGCAGGGATCAGCACGAAAAGCTGACGGGCCAGGGAAACCACAAGGGAATACGTACTCTTGGCAAAGGCCTGGAACATGGAGCCAAGGCTGATACAGATCGCTGCAATGGGAAAATGAATTGCAATGATCCGAAGGGCGGGCGCACCGATGGCGATCATGTTTTCCGAAGCATCAAAAAATCTGAGCAGCACCTGTGGGATGCATTCAAACACAATGGTTCCCACCAGCATAATAACAAAGGCAAAGCATACCGAGAAGGACAAAGCTTCATGGATGCGCTCTTTTTTTCTGGCACCGTAGTTAAAGGACAATACCGGGATCAAGCCGTTGTTCAGACCGAAGATCGGCATAAAGAAAAAGCTCTGGAGCTTGAAATACACGCCGAAAACCGCAACCGCCGTGGAGGAAAACTTCCCGAGGATCTTGTTGATCATGTAGGTCATAATGGAGCCGATGCTCATCATGGCGATGGACGGGATTCCCACAACGTAGATCTGCTTGACCGTATTACCGGATGGTCGCATCACCTTCTTCAGGGACAGGGTGATCTCTGTATTTTTATGTATGTTCAAATACAGGCCGAGGCTTGCAGCCGCAACCTGTCCGAAGATCGTCGCAATGGCCGCACCCGCAACGCCCAGCTTGGGAAAGGGACCCAGACCGAAGATCAGACAGGGATCCAGCACCATGTTGATAAGGGCACCCGTCAGCTGGCTCAGCATACTTTCAAAGGTCATACCGGTGGACTGCAAAAGACGCTCAAAGGTCATCTGGAAAAAGAGTCCCACCGACAAAAGGCATACCCAGGTCAGGTAGGTTACGCCGTATTTCGCAATGGTAGCACTCTCCGTCTGGGAATGGATAAAAGGCGTTACCGCAAATAATCCCAAAAGAACAAAGATCACATAGTTGATAAAGGTCAGAAAGATACCGGTGTTGGCAGCATTGCTGGCCTCCTCGTAATCCTTCTTTCCCAGGGATCTGGACAAAAGTGCATTGATACCCACACCCGTACCGGAGCCCAAAGCGATCATCAGACTCTGAAGCGGAAACGCCAGTGTCACAGCAGTCAGCGCATCTTCGGAAAGCCTTGCCACGAATATACTGTCTACGATATTATACAGTGCCTGCACCAGCATGGAGACCATCATGGGCAGAGACATGGAAAGGATCAGTTTTTTGACGGGCATCACACCCATCTTATTTTCGACGACTACCTCGCCGTTTTTTACCTGTTCACTCATGATATTACCTCGGTTTTTTTACAACTCTCTTGTTTTCAGCATTACACATTATCAACGAAAACAGGGGATCTGTCAACCGCCAAACTGTGACAGATACCACGACTTATCATAGAAAAACCGTCCCCGGACCGGAAACGGTTTTATCACCCTTATGAAGATATACGGCTTTGCAGCTTTCCGATCAACTCTCCCGCTATCACGGACAGAGCAAAAACACCTACGGTCCGAAGGGAGGTATAGCCGTAAACACCTGCCACAGACTCCATCCATCCGAAATGCCAGAACAGCTTTAAGATCACAAATTCCAAAGGATCATGGATCAGATACACCGCGAACAGATTTCTGCAGAGCACCTTCCAAAAGCCGGTTTTTGTGACTTTGCAAAAGGCCTTCTCACAAAGCCTTGCCAAAAGGTAAGTAAGGGCGCATCCCACCAGGATCGCCGCCAGATAATGCAGGATCAGATACTTTCTGTGAAGCACCTCCAAGATCATCATGACCACCAGCAGGGCAGAAAGCTTCCAAAGAGGTAAGGGCTTTGCCTTTTGCCTTATGGTTTCAAACAGATAGCCCAGAGCCACCCAAATCAGATAATCAAGGCCCGTCTTAAACCCAAAGAATTCAAAGGGACAGAGCTCATAGGAAAAGGACAGGATCATACAGATCAAAAAAGGTAAAAGCTCGCTCTTTACGGAAAAATGCCTTAGGATCTTACGGATGGTAAGATAGATCAAAAGACTCCAGAACAGGGCAGGCAAAAACCACAGATGCCCCGCATCCTCACCTACAAAGAAGCCTGCCAGCGCCTGGGTTAAGGTCTCATTTGTATAGTATCCGATCAGATACTTAACGGGCAGCATGAAAAAATAGCCGTAAAACAGGTAGGGAAGCAGCAGCCGCTTTGCTTTCTTTTTGACAAAACCGTCAAAGGAGGGAAGAGATGCAGAAAGTGCCAGCACCGCTCCGGAAAGCAGGAAAAACAGGGGCATATGAAAGGTATAAACCCAGCCGGATAAAAACCTGACCACGCGTAGAGGCAGATCGTTATAGGCCGGGGATAAAAGCTCCGGCAGTGCAAAGGCGATGGATCCGTGCTCGGCTGCATCATCCAGATAGGCGCTGTGTCCGATCACCACCCAAATGGTGGCAAGAAGCCTTACCCAGTCATAGATCACAACTCTGGTATTTGGTTTTTGACTTTCTTTGGTTTTTGACATTTTTCTCTCTTCCGTTTCCTGCGATTGGATCCTTTGTCTATTTGACAAACAGGAGCAAAACCGCTATACTGAAAAAACCGTACAGCCGGGGCAGTAGCGGCGCCCTGTACTCCAAATCCGCTATAGGGAGGGTGATGGCCGACAGAGGGTGCGATCGTGGTTGCTGCCTTCGGTAAGTGG
>JAEEKV010000101.1 GCA_016282595.1 Lachnospiraceae bacterium | reverse complement strand
TAATAAGACTGTCCCTTAATGGAAATCGGATAATATACTCCATTCCCTCCGAAGGCAGATAACATCGCATCACGGGTGCTTTCATTGTCTGTCAAAAAAGCAAAGAATCTGCCGTTTCCAACCATGTTATTTTTTGCTTCTTGTAAATGTCCGCTCACGTTCGAAGCGTTAGCATCCAAATAGTGTTGACTCATGAAATAATAAGTATGCTGCATATCATCGGTAATGGTATCCGGAAGATCATATTGCCAATAGAGACCTACTCCCGTGGTTTTATATGCCACATGCTCAACCTCAAATTCCGTTTTAGGCATTCCGAAATTTTTATAAAGGGAAGGGATTGCCAATCCAGTGGTATCATTATGTCCCTGATCATCCCAGGTTATATCCATATAACAGTAAGACTGCCCCTGATCATAGGACACTGCATTCCAAGCGTGACCGCCGCCATTTCCTAACCCCGTAATATATATATTGGGGATGCCAAGATAATTCATCAACAGTGCGAAGCTATCCGCATATCCTTCACAAACAGTATGCGCCAGGGATTCATCAAACATACCTACGGGACTGTGTGCCCACTTTGCGCTGATTGGAGTTGTGGTTTTCTTACCGGTTTCCGGATTTATCTCATACGCATAATCCGATGCTTCCATCAATTCATCGGTAACGATCAGAATTTTTTCAAAATCCGTTGTCCCCTGTGCTGCTTTTTGTGCCAGTCGCTTTACGCCGCTGATGATCTGCTTATTTCGAACCTCCCGAACATCCGCATCTCGAAATTCACTATCCATGAGTAGATATAAACTGCTACTATTGCTGCCTAATCCTAACAGCCAATAATACGCCGGGTGATCATAATCAAAGGCAACAAAAGCGTGAATTGCATCCTCCTTTGATAATGAATATTTCGTAAAATTGATTGCATCGGATGCATAAGAGCCTGTCACGTCCATACCGGATATCATAAAAGTAGTAGCTGCCGCATTCAGATCATCATAAAATCTCTGTTGATTAGTACTTAAACTGTTCCTTCCATACGTCCCGGCGCCTTTGACAAATACCTCATCCAATTCATCCGTTACAAAGGTAGGTATTGCACCTTCCGAAGAGATACTTTCTTCACCTGCCCGGGCCAGATCCTTGGCAAAGGCCTCATCAATCTCTTTTGCTTCCTGCTCAGAGAGCTCTATAGGCTCCATAGGCGTAAATCCTCCGGTAGGACGCTTTTCCTCCAGAACCATCTCCTGCCCCATATCCTCAGAAACCAAAACAGCACCCTCGGCCGGATCACCGGCGGCAGGCGCTGCTGACAGAGGCATAGTATTTAAAAGTAAAACCGTACTCATCAGGATACTGGCGATTCTTCTCTTCATAGATATGGACTCCTTTCCCTATCAAAGACTATGTCGTCATTATTTCCTTTGGCGTTTATCACGCCATCAATTATCATTCATCTATAATGCTTGCTGTACTTCCATCCATTATACACTATTTCGGCGGGTTCCCTCAACCACATTTTTCCCAGCCACATACCCGGAAGCAAAGGCCCAGTGCAGGTTATAGCCGCCGCACATCCCATCCACATCCAGGATCTCTCCGGCGAAAAAGATGCCCGGCAAAAGTTTTGATTCCAGTTGCTTCGTCACTTCCCCAATCTCAACGCCTCCTGCCGAAACCTGGGCTCTGGAGGAACCTGCATCTCCTGATATCTCAATCCGAAATGTCTGCAAAATGTCTGTAAGCTCCGTCAATTTTTCTTTAGACACGTCGGCTGATAATACACCCTTTCCGGGATCATTGCCTTGCTCCATATTCGCCTTCTTCTGCCGCTGACCTGCCCCTTGCATCTTTTTTCCAAGGAAACGATCTGCCACATACTCAGCCATCTTCTGAGGCAGCAAATACCCAAGGGCTTCCACACAGGTTCTGTCCGGATCACCCTCCGGATGGAATCCCCTCTCTAAAGCCTCCAAAAGCTCTTCCCGGCTCAGCTCCGGAAACAGATTCAGATACAAAACAGCCTTCTTTCCTTCCGCCATGGCTACCGTGGCGTACCGGGAGACCTGCATCACCGGAATTCCACTGATGGTATTTTTGTTGAATATGATCTCTCCCTGATCCTCATACCCCTGTGTATCGCCTTCAATCTGTAAAGACGCCCTACACTTCAGGCGCACACCGGAAAGACTCTCCAGGCTTCGATCTGCCATTACCAGGGGCACCAGCGCTGACTGCTGCATCACAATATGATGTCCCAGTCCGCGGATCACCTTATTGAAATTCCCGTCACTGCCGTGGGTGGGCGATGCCTTTCCCCCAACGGCGATGACAACCGCCCCGGTTTGGTACGTTGCACGGTCTGTCTGCACAAAATAGCCTTCTGCATTTTCGTTTGCAGAATCGTCTGCTTTATCGTCTGTTTTTCCATCTGCAGAATCCTTACAGGATTGAATGGACAGCGCCCTCTCCCCCGTATGCAAAACGATCCCCAAACGACGCACTTCGCCCAGCAGCACACTTACCACTGCCGATGCCTGCTCGTTATAGGGATAGTCATAGTCTCCGATGGATTTGGTTAACAGCCCCAGTTCTTTGAAAAAGTCAAGAAGCCAAGCTCTGTCATAGGTTTTCACGATCTGAGAAGCCAGATCTGCTCCGCCGCCTCTGTAGCAGTTTCCTTCCCAGTTTTGATTGGTCAGGTTACAACGGCCGTTTCCCGTGGCATAGATCTTCTTTGCAGCCTGGTCCTTCTGCTCTAAGATCAGCACGCCTTTGCCTTCCCTTGCAGCCGTAATGGCCGCCATCAGTCCTGCCGGGCCGCTGCCGATCACCACCAGATCATAGTTGTTTGCCTTCGCTTTTGTCCCCATACTGTTTTCTCTCTCTGTACCCATCAAGCCTTCGCAAAATACTCTCTGCAAAGGTCTGCATCCTTTTGCATTTGCGCCTTCAGCTCGTCCAAACCGAAGAACTTTTGCTCTGCCCGGCAAAAATGCAGGATCCTGACTTCCAGTGTCCTGTCATACAGTTCCTCATCAAAATCAAATAAATAGGTCTCCACACTGATCCTGGGAACACTTTCTCCGATGGTGGGCTTACTGCCGATGTTGGTGATCCCCCGTCTGATCTGCCCGTCCTGTGTCACGCTCTCGGAAAAATAAACGCCGTTTGGAGGAAGCAGTTTATTCTCCTTCGGATACAGATTTGCAGTGGGCATTCCCAGGGAATGACCGATCCTGTTGCCTCTTTGCACGGTTCCCCGAATGACAAAGGGTTGTCCCAGATATTCCGATGCCTTTTCCATATCCCCCTCATGCACACAGCTTCTTACCAGCGTAGAGCTGATCTCATTTCCATGGAGACATACCTTGGGAATAATCTTGATACTGACGGCATCCGAAGCCTCTCTGGAGGGATCTAAATTGTAAGCCTCTGCTAACTCTTCCAGAGTCTCGGCATCCCCCGCTCCGTTCTTTCCGAAGCTGACATCCTCCCCTGCAACGATCAGTTTGGCATGCATCTGATCCAGCAGAAATCGGTTTACATAATCTTCCGGCGTCACGGCAGCCGTTTCTCTTCCGAAGGGATACTCCACCAGATAATCAATGCCCATCTCTTCAAACAGGCTCCGCTTTTCCTCCACGGTAAGCAGTTCCCTGAAAGGTCCCAATGGCTCTATACTAAGAGATCTGAAATAGGCTCCCGGTGAGGGATCAAAGGTAAATACCGCCGTCTTCAGCCCTCTTTTTCCTGCTGCAAGAACCTCGGACAAAAGTGCTTTGTGTCCTAAATGGATCCCGTCAAACTTACCGATGGCAACTGCACAGGGCTCGTCGCTATGAAATTCAGTGGTTTGATTGATCAGTTCCATGTTTTGTCCTTAAATAAACATCTGTCTCGGCTTCAGAAAGCCCGGCTCCTTAGCTGCTTCATACAATCCGTAAAATTTACCTTCTCCATCGTAGATGCGAAAAAGCTCAGCATCCTGCTCCTCCCGGTCCACTCGGATCCAATCCTTTTGCAGGCGATTTCCGTTTGCCACGGCCACCAGGTGATCATCTTTCACAACTGCCTTGGGATAGGTCTCAAAGATCCGGTCCACAGGGATCAAACACTCTTCCAGACTGCCTTCCTCCTGCATCTGTTGGATCTCGGAAAGCTTCTTTGCCTCATCCAGGGTAAATTGTCCTGACCTGGTTCGAAGCAGGGTCTCCATAATGGCTCCGCAGCCTGCCTTTTGTCCGATGTCATGACAAAGGGTTCGGATATAGGTGCCCTTTGAGCATTCCACCAAAAAACGTACTCTCGGCAGTTCCACAAAAAGGATGGTGATATTCTTGATCTCAATGGAAGCAGGTTTTCTCTCTACTTCCTTTCCTTCTCTGGCAAGCTCATATAGTTTTTTTCCATCTACCTTTTTCGCAGAGTACATGGGCGGGATCTGCTCACTTTTTCCTATAAAGCTCAGGATCAGTTCCCGGACTTTGGCTTCCGTCAGATCGGATACTCTTCCATCCATGACGGTTGCATCTTCGGAAACTGACTCAAACTGATTCCTATCCTGATCTGCTGCTACGCTCAGTACCGTTCCTTCCGCATCCTGGGTATCTGTCACAAGACCGAACAACAGGGTTGCTTCGTAGGCTTTATCCGTATCCGTCAACAGGCTGCTGACCTTGGTTGCCTTTCCCAGGCAAACAGGCAAAACACCCTGTGCCTGGGGATCCAGGGTCCCGGTGTGACCGATCTTTTTCTGATGCAGGATGCCCCGCAGCTTTGCCACCACATCATGAGAGGTAAAGCCCGCCTCCTTATTTACGATCAGGATTCCGTCCATTTGCGTTCTCCGTTTCCATCTTACTTTCGTTTTCCCGGTTTCGCATATTTGCAAATCGGGCAGGATCTCTCCCACCCGATACTGTTTCGTTACGGCTACAGGATTTTTTCCACCTGCTCCATTACCGCATTTAATACATCATAAAAGTTTCCGTTTATGTTGCAGCCTGCTGCCCTTACATGACCGCCGCCGCCAAAGTAGGTTGCCACCTTGGAGACATCCACCTCATCCGAGCTGGAACGCATGCTGACCTTCTGCTCCTGGGTTCCGGTCTCGTAGATAAAGATTGCCACCTTCACACCCTTGATGATCCGAAGCTGGTTCACGATTCCCTGCAGGTCGGATTTCACTGCGCCGTAAAAGCCCATGGTCCGCTGATCCATCCGGGAAACCATAACCTGTCCGCCCAAAAGGGGAAACGCCTCCAAAAGCGCTCTTCCCATAACCTGGGACTGCACATAGGTATTCTCATAAAAGGTCTTATCAATGAGCTTTGGAAAATCAAAGCCAAACTCCACCAGATCCGCAACGATCCGAAGGGTTTTCGGTGCCGTATTGGAATACTGCAAAACCCCGGTATCGTGTATGATGGCAATATAGATCGCCAATGCGATATCCTGATCGATAAGCTGTTTGTAAGCATCCTTGTAGCAAAGAAGGTCATAGAGCACTTCTCCGCAGGAGGAGGCTTCGGGAACCACAAAGCTTACGTCCCCTTCTCCGCTGTTGCTCACATGGTGATCAATATTCACCACTTTTTTTGCCGTCTCAATATATTTTTCGGCCTCACCGCAGCGGGTTGTCACACTGTCCAGCACGAACATCACATCATACCGGATGTCCTCTGTGTAGTCCGTCACGATCTCATCAATGCCCTTGATGACCTGATAGGTTACATCCGGCTGTTCGATCATAACTCTGCAATCCGCCTCGGGACATGCTTTTTTCAGAAACTGCCAAAGCGCCATGCAGGAACCGATGCAGTCACCGTCCGGATTGGTATGTCCGGTGACACCGATGATCTTTGCTCCCTGACACTCTTTCACAATATCTATCATTTACAATCACTTCCTTTAAGCTGCCGAAGGTCAGTCTTCATCCTCTGTCTCTTCCACAGTCTCCTCCGGCTTCCCTTCCCGGTCCTTTGCAATGACTTCATCGATCTTTTTGGACATATCCACACCGTATGCGATGGAATCATCTCCTACAAAAATGATCTCCGGGGTGTTTCGAAGGTTGATCCTTCTTGCCAGTTCCCGCCTTGCAAAGCCTTCCGCACTCTTTAACCCTTTTACGGTCTGCTCCAGATCCTCTTTGGATCCCAGTACGGAGATATAGGCCTTACACTGCTTCAGATCCGGCGTAACCGTTAACGTGGTGATGCTGGTAAAGGGGCTGATCCGGGGATCCTTCAGCTCTCTGATGATCTGGGACAGCTCCCGCTGCACCTGTGCATCCACCCGCGTATTTTTCACGCTGTTTTTTCTCATAAGTATTTCCTCATATCCGGCTATGGAAAAGGCTTACCTGGGTACCTCTACCATGATATAAGCTTCTACGATATCCAGCTCCTGCATCTGATCAAAGTTGTCAAATACAAGACCGCATTCGAAGCCTGCCTTCACTTCCTTCACATCATCCTTGAAGCGCTTCAGAGATGCCAGAGTACCTTCATAAATCTGCTCATCCGCTCTCTTGATACGGATCTTGCAGTCTCTCTCGAAGCGTCCGTCAAGCACATAGGAACCTGCGATATTTCCAACTGCAGAAGCCTTGAAGATCTGACGTACCTCTGCGTGACCGATCACCTGCTCCTCGAAGATAGGATCCAGCATACCCTTCATGGCTGCTTCCACATCCTCGATGGCCTGATAGATAACCTTGTACAGACGAACATCGACGCCCTCGCGCTCTGCCGTTGCCTTTGCCATAGCATCGGGACGTACATTAAAGCCGATGATGATGGCGTTGGATGCACTTGCCAGGATAACATCGGATTCGTTGATGGCACCGACACCGCCGTGGATGCATTTTACAACCACTTCATCATTGGAAAGCTTCATAAGGCTCTGCTTAACGGCTTCCACACTACCCTGTACGTCTGCTTTGACGATAAGGTTCAGTTCCTTCAGATTGCCCTCCTGGATCTTTGCAAACAGATCATCCAGGGACATCTTGGACTTGGTCTCTTCGATCTTCTTCATCTTATTCTGCGATTCGAAGACATCGGCATAGGATTTTGCTTCTTTATCATTTGCATGCGCGATGAAGATCTCACCGGCATTGGGTACATTGTTAAGACCCAGGATCTCAACCGGCGTAGAAGGCTTTGCCTCCTTTACGCGGCGTCCCTTATCATCCACCATGGCACGCACACGACCGTGTGCAACGCCTGCGGAAATGTAATCTCCTACATGAAGGGTACCCTTCTGTACCAGCACGGTAGCCACGGGACCTCTTCCCTTATCCAGCTCTGCCTCGATGACAAGACCACGTCCCATTCTGTTGGGGTTGGCCTTCAGCTCCAGAATCTCGGCTGTCAGGATAATGGTCTCCAAAAGGGTATCGATTCCCTCTCCGGTCTTAGCGGATACCGGAACAAACTCGGTGGTTCCGCCCCAATCCGTGGGGATCAGCTCATACTCGGTAAGCTCCTGCTTTACTCTGTCGATATTTGCATTGGGTCTGTCGATCTTGTTTACTGCAACAACGATCTCGATACCAGCTGCCTTGGCATGGTTTATAGCCTCTACAGTCTGGGGCATAACGCCGTCGTCTGCAGCTACCACCAGAATGGCGATATCCGTGGAATTGGCACCACGCATACGCATGGCGGTAAATGCCTCGTGACCCGGAGTATCCAAAAATGTGATCTTCTGGTCGTTGATCTTAACCATGTATGCACCGATGTGCTGTGTGATACCGCCTGCCTCTTTATCGGTTACATTGGTCTTACGGATGGCATCCAGAAGGGATGTTTTACCGTGGTCAACGTGACCCATAACGCAGATAACGGGAGGACGGGGAACCAGAAGCTTTTCATCCTCATCATCCTCGTGCAGCAGCTCTTCAATAACATCTACGACTTCTTCCTTCTCGCAGATGATCTCATACTCGATGGCAATGTTTTCTGCCGTCTCAAAATCCACTTCCTGGTTCACGGTCATGATCTGGCCCTGCATAAAGAGCTTCTTGATGATGTCAGCTGCTCTGACCTTCATCTTATCTGCAAGATCCTTAATGGTGATCATCTCAGGAAGGGTAATTACCTTGATCTTCTCTTCTTCCTGCTCGGGCTTCTTCTCCGGCTTAATGAATCTGCCGGGGCGGTTCTTTGCTCTGGACTGCTCTTCCTCATCCTCAAAGAACTGGTTCTTGCCCCTCTTTCTGGAATTGTCTTTCAGGCGCCTCTTGTCTTTCCCTTCACCGCCTTTTTCGCCCTGCTGGCCGCCTCCTTCAGAGAATCTTCCACCATTTCTACCTTTTTGGGATCCACCTGACGATCCTGCATCGCCGCGCGAAGGACGATCAGGACTGCTATAAGTCCTGCCAGCATTTCCACGATTTTGTACACCTTCAGACCTGTTTCTGCTGCCTGAATCAGCGCCATTCCTCGTTCTGCCTTCTTCTTTCTTCTCGCCATAACGTCTGTCTCCCTTCGGCTGTGTATTTTCCACAGCTGCGCTTACGGGTTTGGTGTTCTCTGCTTCAGCTACCGCTGCCGGCTGCTGTTTCTTTACGGGCTCCTCAACAGGTCTCGGTTTCTTTACAGGCTGCTGGGGCTGCTGGGGCTGCTGAGGCTTGGGGGTTCCGATGATGGCACCCGGCCGGATGGTAGGTTTGATGATGGTATGTCTTTCCGGCTCCTGACGCTGTCCCACAGGTCTTTGAGGCTTTTGGCCGTTTCTCTGACCCTGTCTGTTTCCCCCTGCAACGTTGGCCGAATTGTTTACCATGATGATCTTCTTTTTCTTCGGCACAGCCTCCCCCTGGGGTCTGTCTCCCTGAGGTCTTACAGGTCTCTTTGCTTCCTCGCCGCTCTTAGCAGGTGCCTGAGCGGGTGCGGGAGCAGGCTTTGCTTCGCTCTTCTCTACAGGCTTTTCTGCCTTTTCCGGCTTAGGTTCTGCCTTCTTTGCCGCAGGCTTTTTCTCTTCCTCTGCCTTAGGCTTGTCAGCTGCTTTTCCGGATCCTGCGGATTTTTTGATCAGTTCAATATCCTCATCTTCCAAAGCGGAGGCAATGGTCAACCGGGTATAGTTCTTGTCTCGCCCGTTGTCCACAAGGATCTTTTTTGCATCCTCATTACTGATGCCCAGCTCTGCAGCCAGTTCTTTCAATTTCAATTTCGCCATGTATCTTACCTCCTGCTTTCTTCTATCAATTCCTTGATCTTATTTGCCAGTCCCTCATCCAGTACCGCGATGGACGCCCGCACTTCTTTTCCCAGCGCTCTTCCCAGGCTTTCCTTATCTCCTGCCCGTTCCATGGGCACCTGATAGAAAGCACATTTATCGGAAAAGAGCTTTACCGTATTTTCCGAAGCATCCTGTGCCACGATGACCAGATACGCCTTTCCTTCCTTGACGGCGCTCTCCACGGAAAATTCTCCGCTTGCCAGCTTCCCCGCCCGAAAGGCCAGTCCCAGCATCTGAAATATCTTTTTTTCATTCATTCTGACAGACCACCGATCCGTTTCTTTTAATCCTTATGAACCCTGTGCTTCCTTCATGGCTTCTTCCAGCTTGTCATACACACTGTCAGGGATCTCCTGCTGAAAGCTCTTTGATAAGGAGTGCTTTTTTCTTGCCTTTCGAAGACACTCCGCATCCCTGCAAAGATAAGCTCCTCTGCCGTTTCCGCGTCCCGTGGGATCATAAAGGATCTCACCTTCAGGGGTTCGAAGGACTCTTGCCAGGTCTCTTTTTTCCTTCTGCAAGCCACAGCCGATGCACTGTCTGAGAGGTTGTTTTTTCTCCATATACGCCTCTGCTGATTATTCGTTATCTTCGCTTCCTTCTTCAGCTGCTACCGCATCCTCAGACTCAGCATACTCGCCTTCCTCGTACTCACCTTCCTCGTAGTACTCACCCTCTTCGTAGTACTCGCCTTCATACTCCTCATCATAATCATCATCCATATAGTCCTCAGGACGGAAGCCGGGAGCATCCTGTGCCTGGGTCTCGGATTTGATATCGATCTTGTATCCGGTAAGTCTTGCTGCGAGTCTTGCATTCTGACCTTCCTTACCAATGGCAAGGGAAAGCTGATTGTCCGGAACTACCACCTTTGCAGTCTTCTCTTCAGGATCTGCGAACACGTAGATAACCCCTGCCGGAGACAGCGCATTCTGGATCAGCTGACCCGGGTTATCATCCCAGTTGATGATATCGATCTTCTCACCACGCAGCTCATCTACGATGGAATTTACACGGATTCCGTTCATGCCGACGCAGGCTCCTACGGGATCCACATCCGGGTTATCACTCCATACTGCCATCTTGGAACGGCTTCCTGCCTCTCTTGCGATGGCCTTGATCACTACGGTACCGTCTGCGATCTCGGTAACCTCAGATTCAAACAGTCTTCTTACAAGATCCGGATGGGTTCTGCTGACCATAACCCTGGGACCCTTGGTGGTATCTCTGACCTCAAGGATGAATACCTTGATTCTCTCATTGGGACGGAAATGCTCGCTCTTTACCATTTCCTTCTCGCTGAGGGTGGCATCGATCCTGCCCAGGTTGATGATGAGGCCTCTGCCGTTATCCTTCTGTACGATACCGGTTACAATATTCTTTTCCTTCTCGCTGAACTGGTTGTAAATCACGGATCTTTCTTCTTCACGGATCTTCTGCAGGATGCTGTTCTTTGCATTCTGGGCTGCGATCCTGGAGAACTCCTTAGACTTTACTTCGATCTCTACGGTTCCGCCTACAACTGCGTTTTTATCATATTTCTTTGCGTCCTCAAGGGCGATCTGATTGAGGGGTGAAAGTACGTCATCCTCAGTTTCCACAACCTCACGGATTGCAAAAAGCTTGAACTCTCCCGTCTCACGATCTACAACTGCCCTGCCGTTCTCCGGCTTGCCCTCGCCACTCTTTCCGAAGTGGTTTTTGTAAGCATTCTCTACTGACGTTTCGATGGCTTCAAAGAGGACCTCTTTGCTGATGTCCTTTTCCTTTACAAGCAGGTCAATGGCTTCCAAAAGTTCGCTGTTCATTTTCTTTCCTCCTAAATAAAAATCTGAACTGTATGATGCGATATTGCTTCGTTAAAACTCAACATAAGGTCTGACCAGCGCCAGATCACTTCTATCCCAGGTTTTCTCACCGTCTTCCAGTTCTACAGTGATGGTGTCTTTGTCGAAGGCCTTTAAGACGCCTTCAAATTCTTTTTTGCCGTTTTCCATCCGGTAGGTTTTGATCTCGATCCTTGTTCCCAGCTTTCGTTCAAAATCCCGGTCCTTCTTCAGTGGCCGCAAAAGCCCCGGACTGCTCACCTCAAGGATGTAGGAATCCTCGATGAAATCCTCCTCATCCAGCTTATCGGAAAAGGCCCGGCTTACGACCTCGCAGTCATCAATGGTGATGCCGCCTTCCTTGTCGATATAGGCTCTCAGGTACCAGTTGCCTGCTTCCCTGATGTACTCCATATCCACCAGTTCAAAGCCATGCTCCGATAAAATGGGGCTGATGAGTTCTTCGGCTTTTGATTCGTAAATCTCTCTTCTGGACATATCCGCCCTCCGTAAAAAAAGTGGACCGCTTTGGTCCACTTTCTGTCAATCAACTTACTACATAGCATAATATACCACAATTTATAGGGGTTTGCAAGTGTTTTTTTGCTATATCATCGTTACGATTCACAGTGGATATAGATGGATAGACCGGGATCATCGTGCTTGCACGTAAGATCCGGGCTATCCATCTATGTCCAACCTGTGAAACAGGAACCCCACAGACATCGAGCAAACTGCCGCGCAGCGGCAATAGAGTCGCGAAGCGACGTGTTTGCGAGATGCTCTGGGGGGACTGTGAATCGTAACGCATTACGATTCCCTCCCCCTATAGCTGACATCCCTTCAAAACCGCCACCTTTTGATGTGCAGTCGCGACCAAAGCCGCATGATTATGATCGATATAATCCACATCTTCGTTATGGGCAGCTTCCTCCATTGCCATGGCCTGTTCAAACAGATCCATGAGCCCCATCATCTTAGCGTTGCTCTTCAGGGCATGAACCTTTACGCCGTAATCCTTCCAGTTTTTATCCTCATAGAGGGATTGGAGCTCACCGGTTTTCTCACCGCATTCCGTTTCATAGTCACTGAGCATTTCAAAATACAGACTCTTATCTCCG
>JAEEKV010000100.1 GCA_016282595.1 Lachnospiraceae bacterium | reverse complement strand
CCAGTTCCTGTCCCTTGGGAGGCATTGCACCGAAGAGGGTTCTTCCGGTATATACCAGGTCCGGGCTTTGCTCGAACATCTTCTGGTCGATGAGGAAGTATTCCTGCTCCGGTCCTACGCTGGTGCGTACATATTTTGCATCGGTACCAAAGAGATTCAGGATTCTCTTAGCCTGCTTGCTCAGTGCTTCCATGGAACGAAGAAGCGGTGTCTTTTTATCAAGGGCATCTCCTGAGTAAGAGCAGAATGCGGTGGGAATGCAAAGGGTGTGATCCTTGATGAATGCGTAGGATGTAGGATCCCATGCGGTATATCCTCTTGCCTCGAAGGTAGCTCTCAGTCCGCCTGAAGGGAAGGAAGATGCATCCGGCTCACCCTTGATGAGCTCCTTGCCGGAGAACTCCATGATCACGCCGCCGTCCGGTGAAGGAGAAATGAAGCTGTCGTGCTTCTCTGCGGTAACTCCGGTCAAAGGCTGGAACCAATGGGTAAAGTGGGTAGCGCCTTTTTCGATAGCCCAGTTTCGCATCTCAGTCGCTACTGCTTCAGCGACTTCCTCATCCAGCTTTATATTCTCATCAATGGTCCTGCGAAGAGAGTGATAAACCTTGTCAGAAAGCCTTGCTCTCATCACTCTGTCATCGAATACCATGCTGCCGAATAACTCAGGTACGTTTTGTTTTTCCATGTTGTCCTCCTCCCGTTTTCATCTCTTTGAAAACTTTGTTTTTATAAAGCGAAAGGCGCCTCGGAGAATCATCTCCAAGACGCCTTTGTCTTTTCGGTTTAGATGTTACAATTTCGTTTTGATTTTGTCAAGCACAAATTTTAAAAAATTTTAAACCCCGCTGTCTCCGTAGTTGGAAAGCACTCTGGCGGAAGGGTCGGATACGTTGCAGCCCTCCCACTCCTTGTTGGGCATCCAGAAATCCACTACCATCTCGGACTGACCGGGATAATACTTCTCGAAGATGTCACGATACAAAAGGGACTCCTTGGTGAAAGGTCTTGCATGCTCATACTTCTTGCAGCCCTCTTCGAACTCCTTCTGGGTGTAGCTTTGCTCTGCAAACTCCGCCAGATCATCCTTCAGGGAATGACCCACCGCATCGGAGAAGGCAGCCTTTTCTCTCCAGAGAATGCTCTCCGGGATCAGGGCGTCTTTCTCAAAGGCGTGGCGCAGCAGATACTTGCCCTTGTTGTAGGTGTTCAGCTTCTTTTCCGGATCGATGGCCATACAGTAATCCACAAAATCCAGATCACCGAAGGGCACACGGGCCTCTAAGGAGTTTACGCTGATGCAGCGGTCCGCACGAAGCACGTCGTACATATGCAGCTCGCGGATACGCTTCTCCGACTCCTTCTGGAATGCCTCTGCATCCGGAGCAAAGTCCGTGTATTTATAGCCGAAGATCTCATCGGAGATCTCTCCTGTCAAAATAACCCGAAGGTCAGACTGCTCATGAATGGCCTTACACAACAGATACATACCGATGGATGCACGAATGGTGGTGATGTCATAGGTACCCAGTGCCTTGATAACAACGGGCAGCGCATCGATGACATCCTGCTTGGTAATGATGACCTCATGATGGTTGGAGTGAATGTAGTCTGCCACCTGACGAGCGTACTTCAGGTCAATGGCGTCGATATCCATACCGATGGCCCAGGTCTCAAGGGGCTTGTCCAAAAGCCTGGCCGCAATGCCGCAGACCAGAGAAGAATCCAGTCCGCCGGAAAGCAAAAATCCTACGGGAGAATCTGCATCCAGACGCTTCTTTACACCCTCCGTCAAAAGATCATGGATCTTCTCGGCAATGGTGTCCATATCGTCTGCAAGATACTCCTTGACCTCAGACATATCCCGGTACTTTACAAACTCCCCATCCACAAAATAGTGTCCGGGCGGGAAAGCCACAACCTTATCTACCAGAGAGATTAGGTTTTTAGGCTCCGATGCAAAGACATAGGTGCCGTCGGCAGTCACACCGTAGTACAGGGGTCTGATACCGATGGGATCTCTTGCAGCCACAAAGCTGTTTTTCTTTCTGTCATAAAGGATCAGCGCATACTCCGCATCCAGCTTGGCAAACATGCCCGTGCCGTACTCCTGATACAGCGCAGTCAAAATCTCGCAATCCGAATCGCTGATGAACTGATAGCCCTTTTCCTCCAGCTCCTTTTTCAAAGGGCGAAAGCCGTAGATCTCACCGTTACATACCAGTGCAACCTCCCAATCCTGGGGAAGTCCCTTGATGAAATGCTCTCCTGTTTCCTGGTTTAAGAGATAAGTGCCCTGATTACCGAATACGAAAGGCTGCATCCCCTCATCTGTCAATCCCATGATGGACAGACGGTTAAAGCCCAGATACCCATTTCCGGTATCAATCGCCCTTCTCGCATCCGGTCCTCTCGAATGCGTTTTTTCCAGTGCTTCCAGGAAGTCTTTTTTTTCACTTCCCAATCCCAGATAGCCCATGATCGAACACATGTCACTTTACCTCCAAATAAAAATTAAAACGAAAAAAGCGCCTCGGAGAGTATTCTCCAAGACGCCTTTGTCTTTACAAAAATGGATTTTACAACCAGACCTGTCGGTTGTCAATAACAAATTTCAAAATTATGCTTCGCCGTACAGATAGATCCGCTGTTCCTTCGTCAGAACATCGATCTTTTTGCCCAGGAAGGCCAGCTTCTTTTCTGCCACTTCCCGGTCCACCTCTTCCGGTACATCGATGAGCTTTTCGGTAAGCTCTGCGCCGTGCTCTACCAGGTACTTTGCAGACAGAGCCTGAATGGCAAAGCTCATATCCATGATCTCTGCCGGATGTCCGTCACCGCAGGCCAGATTTACAAGGCGTCCCTCACCAAGTACGCAAAGGGTATTACCGTTGGAAAGCTCATAGCCCATGATATTGTTGCGCATGAGTCTGGCGGATACAGCGATCTCACGCAGCCTTGCCATATCGATCTCGCAGTCGAAATGTCCTGCGTTGCAAAGGATGGCGCCATCCTTCATCTCCATGAAGTCCTCTTCGTCAATGACCTTGTCGCAGCCCGTTACCGTTACAAAGAAATCACCATACTTGGCTGCTTCCTTCATGGGCATTACATCAAAGCCATCCATAACCGCTTCAATGGCCTTTACCGGATCGATCTCCGTAACGATGACTCTGGCTCCCAGGCCCTTTGCCCGCATGGCGGTTCCCTTACCGCACCAGCCGTAGCCTGCTACTACCACGGTCTTTCCAGCAACGATAAGGTTGGTGGTGCGATTGATGCCGTCCCATACTGACTGTCCGGTACCGTAGCGATTATCGAAAAAGTGCTTGCACTGGGCGTTGTTCACTCTCACCATGGGGAAGGCCAGCTTCCCTGCACGGTTCATATTTTCCAGACGAATGATACCTGTAGTAGTCTCCTCGCAGCCGCCGATAACATCTGCAATAAGCTCCGGGAACTCGTTGTGCATCATGTTCACCAGATCTCCGCCGTCATCGATGATGATGTTGGGACCGATCTTTAATACCTCACGGATATGGTGCTCATACTCCTCATCCGTTGCGTCATACCAGGCGTGAACCTCAAGGCCCGCTGCCACCAGGGCTGCTGCCACGTCATCCTGAGTGGATAAAGGATTGGAGCCCGTCACATACATTTCAGCGCCGCCTGCTGCCAGCACCTTGCAAAGATAAGCCGTCTTTGCTTCCAGATGCACGGACAGGGCGATCTTCTTTCCTGCAAAAGGCTTGCTCTGTTCAAATTCCTTTTCCAGCGTCCGCAGCAGATCGCAGTTTCTCTTCACCCATTCGATCTTCCGCTCTCCGCTCTCTGCCAGATTGATGTCTCTGATCTCACTTGCCATTTCTGTCACCTCTCTTATTTTGTATTCTCTCTCCTATTGCCGCGTCAAAACGATCAAAAGCAGGATCAGCCACATGATCGCGATCAGCAGTATCGTCTTTTTCCAAACCGGACTTACCTCATGATCGCTTTTGGCAATCCGATAAACCATAAATGCACCGACCACTCCCAGCACCACTATCAGGATCTTCGCAATGGCAAAGAAGCGGAAGGACAGGGCCATACAATAATCCGGGCTCATCAAAAGGCTGATGCCTTCCACCTGGGCAACCCGGTTTTCCAGCTCTCTTGCCACATCAAAATCGCATCTTTTCGCAAGGGCCGTTACTGTTAAACCATCTCCGGATTTCAGGGCGCCTTCCTGGGTAAAGTTTTTCTGATACCAGCTCTTTGCTGCCCGCATGATAACGGCTTCTCCCGTGGCGGAATCTCCCGCCAGGTAGTAGTGATCCTTTCCAAGGGGAATGAGACCGTTGATGGACTGCTCCACCTCTAAGATCTCATAGGCCTGATCCACTTTAATGGTAACCAGATCCTTTTTGTTCACCAGGTCCCATACTCCCGATCCTACCAGGTAGCACACAAAGCCTATGAACAGCACCAGGAGAAAGATGTTTTTCAGCTTATCCTTCATTGCTGCCTCCCTCCAGGCCGATGAGATATTCCTGAGGAAGGGGATAACCCAGATCCTTCAGCTTTCTCACATAGGCAGTATCCTTCATTCGCATTCTGGATTCGTTCATCAGCTTGTCAAACTGCTTTGCCTTGCCTCCGGTTTTAATGCGGATGATCCCCACAATGGAAGCAATGATGCAGAGAATGCCCAGGATGAGAAAGACACTTGGCAAAAGCCAGCTGATGCCGGAAGGGGTTCCCAGCTGCTGCCTGCCGAACAGATACCAGCCCCGCCAGGCGATAAAACCGCCCAACACCAGCATAAACAGATAGGGGCCGATCTGAAAGGCATCCTGGGGGATCCCTTCAACGGCCAGCTCATGGCATCTGGGATCCAGATACTCCTTGCCGCAGTTTTTACAGCTTTTTACGATCTTCTCAAATTTTCTTCCCCTGGGCTCATAGGAAAATTGCTTTTTGCCGCAGGAGGGGCAATGAAACTCCACACTCATACAACTTCCCCTTTCTCATACTCAGATAATCGTCAAAATTCCCAGTGATTTCAACAAAAGAACCAGCAACAGGATAGGTGCCACAAACTTGATCATTACTACGTACAACCCTCTTCGTCCCAGCTTCTTCCCGGTCTTTTCCACCTCATCCAGCACCACCTTGGGGCCTACCACCCAGCCGATAAGGATGCAGGTGCCGATGGCAACCACGGGCATAAGGATGTTATTGCTGATATAATCCATAATATCCAGAATCTGTGCAACGGAGCCGTTGGGCAGCTTCACTTCAAAATACAGACTGTTGTATCCCAGACATACGATGATTCCCACTACCAGGGCCATAATACATTCCAGGATGGTTGCGGACTGCCTCTCCAGATGGAACTGGTCCATGAGAGAGGATACGATGGCCTCCAGGATGGACATGGCACTGGTGATAGCTGCAAAGAGCACCATCAAAAAGAAAATACTTCCGATGATCCGTCCAAGGGCTCCCATCTGTACAAAGATCTTAGGCAGGGATACAAACATCAGGGACGGCCCTGCGGACATGCCTTCCTTTCCCATGAATACAAACACTGCCGGGATGATCATAACCCCTGCCAAAAAAGCCACCGCCGTATCGAAGATCTCGATCTGGTTGATGGAAGCTGCCAGGGATGCGTCATCCTTTACATAGGAGCCGTAAGCGATCATGATACCCATGGCTACGCTCAGGGAGTAAAAGAGCTGTCCCATGGCATCCAGTACCACCGTAAAAAAGCTGCTAAGGGTAATACCCTTAAGCTCCGGTACCACCAGGATCTGAAAGCCCTGCAATCCGGTGCGGACCACGCCGCCATCCTCATATTTCAGGGTCATACAAAAGATGGTAATACCGATCACCAATACCAGAAGGATGGGCATCATCACCTTGGAGATGTTCTCAATACCCGCATTGACACCCATAAAGATGATCACTGCCACAATCAAAAGAAAGATGGCCATCATCAAAGTGGAGTCTGTCTGGTTGGTGATAAATCCCGTAAAGAAGCTATCGGTGGCTGCCTCTTCCATATGCCCGGTGGCAAAGGTAATAAAATACTTCAGCACCCATCCGCCGATGACACAGTAATAGGGCATGATCATCATAGGTACGATACAGGCTACCACCCCCAGCCAGTTCCAGCCTTTTTTCACCTGGTGATAAGCTGTCAGGGGACTTTGCTTGGTCTTTCTCCCGATGGCGATCTCTGTTGTCAAAAGCGTAAATCCGAAGGTCAGGGCCAGTACCAGATAGACCAGGAGGAACAAACCTCCGCCATCCTTCGCTGCAAGATAAGGGAATCTCCAGATATTTCCCAGTCCTACCGCACTGCCTGCCGCTGCCAGCACAAAGCCCAGCGAGCCTGTAAAGGAATTTCTTGATTGCTTTTCCATGTTGTTAACTTCCCCGGTTTTCCTTTCCCCTCATTCTATCGGAACAAGCCGTTACTGAACAGCTTTCCCACCTGATTGTTCAGCTTTGCCAAAGGCTCCGCTGCATCACTTAAATTCTTAATGGCTTCATTGAGACCATCCGTATCGATGTTCTGGATGTTCCCCACGGCATTTGTCAGTGCCTGGGTATTATCCACAACCACCTTATCCACGTTTTCGATCATGGTATCCAGTCCCTTTAAGGAGGTCTGTGCCTGGGCTACCAGCTCCTGGGTCTGCTGGGCCGTATTGGAAAGATCCAAAAGCACCGTCAATGCCTTGGGCACTACGATGATGAGGGCTACTGCCACAACCACTGCCAGGGCAACGCTGCCGATGGCTGCCACAAGCTGACGGTTGGCCGTCTTTTTCTGCAGCTTAACCAGTTGTCGCAAAAGCTCGATCTCGGTTTCCCTGCTTCCTCCGTTCTCATCACTTACGAACGTTTCTGCATTCTCGGTTTCCACAGCTGCTTCTGCCTCGCTCTTTGCTTCCTGTTTCACAGGCGCCGGAAGCTCGGACTCAAATCCCACCGACGGATCAAAAACCTGATTCTCTTCCTTCATCTGCATATCCTCCTCTTTTTCTATTCAAACCATTTGCACACTCTGCAAAGATCAAAACATCCTCATTGCAAGTTCTGCCAAAAGTGCCACCACGCAGCAGGCCATTGCCACCAGAGGCAGGCTTCCGCTGATCCAGGCAAGTACCATTCCCACAAGAAGTGCCAGCAGTCCCGGGATCACCGATCCCGTCGCCGTCAGGATGGCAGGGAAGGTCATCACCGCCAAGGTCACATAGGGCACGTAGTACAGAAAGGATCTGACAAACCGATTGGTAATGGGCTTTCTGAATATGGTTACCGGAATCACCCGAAGCAGGTAGCTTACCCCTGCTGCCAGCAGGATATAGATATAAATATTATGCTCCATCTGCCGCCTCCTCTCTTCTTGGGAAAAGAAGGGCAGCTGCCCCTGCAATCAGTACCGTCAAAAGAATGGTCCGGGTACCCTCGGAGAGGCGGCTGATCCCCGGTGCCCTGCTTGCCACATAAGATGCCGCAAAGGAGATGGCTACCAATACCCCTACCACCTTATCCTTCTTGGCAGGCGGAATGATGATGGCCAAAAACATACCGTACAGAGCTACGCTTAAAGCCCTAACCAAAATCCCGGGTAAAAGATTCCCCATGATGATGCCGAAGGCCGTTCCCACAGCCCATCCCGGTATAGCTACCGCAAAGGCACCGTAGGAATAAAAGGGCTCCAGGTCCCCATCCCTAGCAATGGCGATGCCGAAGAGCTCATCCGTAATATCGTATGCCACCAGCATTCTGTGTCCCATTCCCGTTTTGGGAGAAAACCGCTGGCTCAGTGCCGTACTCATCAGCAGATATCTGGCATTTGCCACCAAGGTAATGAGCACCGCTTCCAGGTAGGGAGCGTCCGCTGCAATGGTGGTGATGAGGGCGTATTCCCCTGCCGATGCATTATTCAAAAAAGACATTAAAAATCCCTGGAATGCAGTGATCCCGGCATTTCTGGCCGCAATTCCCAGGGAAAAAGAGACCGCAAAATATCCGAGGCAGATCGGCATTCCGTCCTTCATGCCCTTTCGAAAGATCTGCCCCTTCGTCATTTCCTTCATAAAACAAAATCCTTAACTCAGTTTAATATAGTGCCTTCCGTTCTTATGCTCCTGCATATACTCCATGGTGCGCTTTTTGCTGCGGTCGAAGGCTTCCATGGTGTCCTTCACCATAAAGGGAACCGCCATACCGCCGATGAGCTTCGCAAGGCCCCACTTCTTGATCACGATCCCTGCCGCTACAGCTGCCGTTGCTGCCACTGTGGTAACAGCGATGGCCTCTGCAACCTTGTTGCCCTTTTTCTTCTGAGTCAGAGCCTCGATCACTTCATAATCCATATACTCTTCCATAACTCTCCTCCGGTTTCTTCTACTAACTGTTTTCAGATCACCCTGTCATCCTGCTCGGCGCCCTGTCCGATGCCGTGTTTTTTGAAAAGGCCTCGTAAAAACAGGGGCTGGAAAATAAAGATCAGCACATACCCTGCCGCCAGGGAAATGATAAGGGACTTTAGGAACATGGGCAAAAACGGAATCTGAGCCCGTCCGCCGCTTTGTAACATTACCATACCGTAGGCAAAAAATACCAAAATCAGCGTCATGACAGGGGTATAAACCAGATCCGAGATCAAGCTTTCCAACAGCCGCGCCTTCATGGTGCCGGGAGGCAGATTTCTTTTCTCACAGACTTCCCGGGAAACTTTACCCACCGGGACCACAAAGCTGATGCCGATACTAACCAGCGAACTGATTAAAATATTCAAAGCCAGGCCTACAAAGGTAAAATGGCCGCTCACCACCAGATTTAAAACAGACAGGCAAATGCTCATCAGAATCCCCATCCTGATTCCCATCTGCCTTCCGATCTGTCGCATCAAATTTTCTTTTTGCTCCATGTTTCGTACCCCGCAATAGTCATACCATACCTATGACTATTATACAGAAACAGGCTGCAAAACTCAACATAAAAAGCTCACCTGGCGGCGGATTTCAAACTGTTTTTCAGGGTCGTTACATCCTTGGAAGTAGCCTCGTTATCGGCTCCGTACCGTATCCGTTCATATAGGGCGGT
>JAEEKV010000099.1 GCA_016282595.1 Lachnospiraceae bacterium | reverse complement strand
TGGTTTCTAAAAATGCTACCCTCACCTATCTGAATTCGGAGTATTCATCTGGCGAAATCGGAATGGCAGAGATTCCTTTGGGGAATGTGGGCAATGTTACGATATCGAAAGAAGGCTATCGTTCCAGAACGATATCTGCAAAGAGATTGAAGGAAGAGGGCAGAGTCTATCTGGAAAAGGAAAGCGAGAGACCGATCATTTACAGCGTGAAGATCGGTGATACGGATGTGCTCAAGGAAGAGTACGAGATTGACCTGTGGTCTAAGAATCAAACAGGCTTTTCCGCTGAAATTGACTGGGGCAAAAACAAACGCGGAAGTTTATATCTTGCGCAGGGTACCAAGGCGGTGGCATTTTCAAAGGATACATTCAGTACAGTTTTGAGTAACAATTTTGATATCAGTGAGGATCTTTATCTTGTAGCAACCGATGGTGCGGGCAATTCCGTTAAGAAAAAGTTGTTGTTCGAAGCAGAAGTGAACAAATGGGAAGGATTTGAGCTTAATTTCGGCAGTGAAACCAAGATTAAGATACCGGAAGGGTTTGGGATTGTCAGTGGACATGAGGTGACACTTGATCTCGACGCTTTGACGAAACATATCCCTATTTCTGTCAGTGTGGAAAAGAAAAAGGTGAGAGTGGCGATCGGAATTGAAATAAGTGGAGATCATGGCGAAGGAGCAATTGACCTTAAAACAGGGAGTGTAAAACCGGATGAAAAGATCATAAAGTACAGTAAAGAAGTAAAAGATGCATACAAGGTTTTGAAAAAATATAAAAGCGATCCATCCAGTTTAGCGTTTCAGGAAGTAAACGAAAAAGCCAAAGTGCTTGAGAAACTGAAACATGAGTATAAAGGGTGCAGAGTCAGACCCCAAGTGAAATTTGGATTTGATGCAGAGGTGGATGTGTTCGGATATATGGAAGGATACATTTCCAACGGATCGATCAGCTTTTTGGAAGGTGGAATTATCCTGCAACCAAGTATTGAATCGGAATGGTCCGGTCAGTTCTTTATTCCGGTTCCTATTCTGAGTGCTATCCCCTTTTATTGGGAAGCAGGGATAAAAGCAGAACTGGAAGCAATTTTAAATGTGGCAAGAATGAGAGGATCAGAGGACAAGTTTGCTTGTACCATGTCTTTGGATTTTACACTTACGGTAAATGGTGGGGCCGGAATTGGTTTACATGACACATTAAGTGCAGGTGGAGGTGTATCGATAGGGGTCAATCCGAAGATAAAAACGTATGCAGACAGAGATACCTATGTATCGCTGGGGTTAGATGTTGCAATCTATGTGACTTATTCAATAGGGCCCCTTACAGACGAATGGGAATTCAAGTCCCAACACTTTGATCTGTACAGCAATGGAGTCGCAGATGGCATAGAAACCCAATCCTTGGCCGATGATCCATTAAAGAAGGCTCTCGACATCACCAACTACAAACCCATGGATCTTTCCTACCTGGCAGCAGAGGAAAGCGTTACGGCTCAGAAGCAATCTGCTTTGGGAATGGTATCGGAGCTCAGTACCAACAGCTTTTCGGCACCGGATCCCAAGCTGGTGTCCTTCAGGGACGGAACCTGCCTGGCAGTCTGGGTGGATGCGAAGAGTGCGGATTACAACGCAATACAGTTGTACTACTCCTACTATGACGGGGAAAGCTGGACTGCTCCGGCACTGATCAGTGATGACGGAACCCTTGACAGCACGCCCGAGGTGGTATCTGCAGGCAACACCGCCTATGTGGTATGGCAGAATGCAGAACAGACCATCGGTGCAGAAGACGATGTGAAGGATCTGTTTGCCAAAACCGGGATCAAGGCTGCAAGATTTATGACTGCAACAAATACCTTTGAGACCTGGGATCTGACAACGGCAGATGATCATATCGATATGCAGCCCGTGATCGCGGCAAATGGTGAAAAGGCAGCGGTTTACTGGATCAAGAATACAGAAAATCAGGTATTCGGAAGCGGTAACAAGAATCAGATCATGATGTGCACGCTGGATGGGAATGCTTGGAGCGCACCGGTAAAAGCGGAAGAGAATGTAACCTCGGTCATGAGCCTGGCAGCAGACTATAACGCTGAGAATCCGGTATATGCAACCGTCCGGGATGCGGACGGAAACTTCAGCGATCTTACCGATGCGGAAGTCTTTTTAGGAAACCGGAAGATCACCGATGATGAGGTGCTGCAGAGCAAGGTATCCTTTGCAGGAGGAAAGCTTTACTGGTACCAGGAGGGAACCCTCTACACGGTGGCAGATCTGTCAGATACGGATAATCTGAAGGCGGAAAGATTCCTTCCGGAGACCATAAGCCTTTCAGATGACAGATACCGGGTACTGGACGAGGAAGGGAAGCTTTTGGTGGTAAGCTTAAGTCCCATGGGCGTTACCGGCGAACTGGAACAATATATCTATGACGAGGAAGAGGATGCCTGGTCCCAGGCAATGCCTGTAACGGATTACCGAGGGAATATCACCTCCTTTGACGCTACCATTGCCGATAATCGATTGAAAACCGTAGCATCCTACATGGAGGTCACCGATCCCGATGCAGAGATGATCTCCAAGGATCTCTTCGGACAGACCCATGTTGCAGTATCGGATTACAACAGGCCGGGCAGTCTGGATGTAACGGAGTGCTTCTACTATGCCGATGAGATCGTTCCCGGCAGCGTTTTGTCAACGACTGTGTCCGTAAAGAATGACGCCATCCGGTCTATCAGTGAGGTCACCCTTTTGGTTGAGGATGCCACGACCGGTAAGGTTTTGGATGAGCAGACTACGGATCAAAAGCTCCTTCCGGGAGAGGAAGCGGATCTGGATCTGAATTTTGTACTGCCGGAGGATTGCATCGGAAAAACCTACGTGGTAAAGGCGCAGATCCCGGGACAGGACTATACCGACGGAAAAACCGCAACCATTAAGGTATCCTACACGAATGCCGGATTGAAAAAGGTTGATTGGGGCAGGTATCCGGACGAAAAGACCCTTGCCATTCAGGGAACCATTGTAAATGACGGATATTCCGATATGAACGATATCACCGTCAGCCTGTATAAGGTGGATGAAGAGAAAATTCAGGCCGAAACAGGACTTTCATCATCCCCGGAAAAGACATTGGTTGACAGTTACAAGATCGACAGTCTTGCATCCATGCAGACCAATCCTCTTTTGTTTGATGTGGAAAACACAGACGGCGGTATTTATCAGGTAGTGATCACAACTACCGGCAAGGACGATAACAGCGGCGATAATGAGGAGTATGTGGTGATCCCTACTCCCGAGAAGCTGCAAACAGAAGAGTCCTCCGGTAATGATCAGCCTTCCGGTCAGGAAACCAACCCGCAAGGCGGCCAGACCACGAATCCTGATGAGAGCCAGAACAAGCCGGAGAGCAGTCAGGAGAAGGACGAAGCCGGAGCCGTTGCCGCGGTGAATGAAACGGTAAAAGAGGACACAGGAGATTATCAGGTGCTTTCCGTGAACCCCGATGCTGCAAAGACGGATATCGCAGGCGAAGTAAGCTACAAGAAAGTTTCTTCCGGCAAGGCTAAGACGGTTACCATTCCGGAGTACATCTATATTCGGGACAGAAAGTATGCGGTAACCCAGATTGCACCCAAAGCCTTTGCAGGAAATAAGACCATCACCAAGGTGGTGATCCCGGCAAGGATCGAGAAGATCGGCAGCAAGGCATTTTTCAAATGCATAAAGCTTAAGCAGATCGTCATCAAGACCACGAAGCTGAAAAAGGGAAGCATCGGAAAAGCCGCCTTTTC
>JAEEKV010000098.1 GCA_016282595.1 Lachnospiraceae bacterium | reverse complement strand
TCGCCCTTGAAGAAGAACAGTCCCGTATCTTCCTTTGCCGGATCTGCAGCCTTTTCCTCTTCCGTATAAATGTCATAAAAGATGATATCTCCACTTGCTGAATGATCCCTCATGTAATTGCAGATCTCCACCGTCATATCGGGATCTACGTAGTTGTACCAGGCAAGCGACAGATTGCCGAGCGTGGTACCACCGTAATATCCTGAGTTAACCGGAAAGATCAGTCTGCCATAATCATCGAATACCGGATCGTTTATCACATCTTCAATTTTTGTATCCGTTGTATAGTGTTCTGTCATAGATTGTTCCTCTGTTTCGTTCTCTGTGTCAGGCATAAGGGACGCTTCATCTGTCTGTACATCCTCATTCTGTCTCGGAACAACCTCTGCATCCTGCGAAGAATAGGCGCAGGAAGAGAGGCCGGCAGCTAGGATCATCAAAAATATCAATGCCAATACTCTCTTCATGCGCCTGTCCTCACTTTCTTACAGATTCTTTCCGAAGAAAGGAATGATATACTCAAATGCTTCGGAGACAAACGGTGCCAGATCGTACATATCAAAGTGGCTTGCCTCCGGAATCACATGCATTTCCTTTGTGTCTGTAGGAACTGCATTAAAGATTTCTTCAGAAGAAGGCTTTGACCACGCATTTTCCGCGGTGATCACACAATAAGGCTTCTGCATCTTCTTCATGATGGTGGTGACGTTGTACTTTACGAGTTCCAGCTGGCTCCATGCAACGACCTGATTTGACCAACGGGGATGCGTTCCTCTTGCACTGTAATAATATGCTGCACCCTCATCAAAAGCTCTGGGCATGAAGTTCAGATACATCAGCCCGCCTTCGCCCTTGTCATAGGCTTCCTTGGCAGCCTTTACTTCCTCTTCCGGCTTAAAGAAGCCCATCATCGGGGAAGCTGAGATGTCGGAAATCGCAGGAACAATAGCTGTTACCGCCTTGATGCGGGATTCCTTGACACCTGCGACAGACATATAGGAGCCGGAGCCACAGATCCCAAGTCCGCCGATACGATCCTTATCAACATAAGGCAGACTGCAAAGATAATCCACTGCGCTCTCAATATCACTTTCCTTTACTTCGGGCAGTTCCTGACCTCTCGGCATTCCTTCGCTCTCGCCAAAATAAGTGCCGTCAAATACCAGAGTCACATATCCGGATTCTGTCAGTCTCTCTGCATACACGGACTGTGCCTGCTCCTTGACGGAGAGCATGGGACCGGTAAGAACGATCGCAGGATAGTCTTTGCTGAGATCAAAGCCATCCGGCAAGCGGAGCAGTCCCGCCATCCTTGTGTTCAGTTCCTTGTTTACGAATACGACTTTCTGAGTGTTCATGAGCGTACCTCCTTTTATCTACATTCCAAAAGCACCTTCAAGAGTTCTTCTTTCGTGAATTTCTTTGCACATCCACCGGTCAGTATTGTAGAATCAGCGATCGCCTTAAAGTCGGTATCTGCACCGATTCCCATTTGGGCAAAGCTTGTCGGTAGTCCAATCTCTTTGATAAATGAGGTCAGTGCATCCACGAAGTCGTTTGCCAGGCTTTCTTCATCCTTTCCGTCCGCTTTGATCCCCCATACATTTACAGCCAGTCTCGCGAACTGTTTGTTTGCTTCCGGCATCATATGTCTGTAGAGGACCGGGTGCAGAACTGCAAGTCCCTGTCCGTGATTACAATCCGTATATGCCCCAAGCTGGTGCTCTAACATATGACACTGGAAATCCGTTCCTTTTCCGATCTTTAGTATTCCGTTCTCTGCCATGGCTGCCGCCCAGATCAGTTCACTTCTTGCCTGCAGATCTTCCGGATTTTTGATCGTAGCTCTGATATTTCTGATGATATTTCTTTGGGTCGCTTCATTTATCTCATCAGATAAATTCACCGCTCTGGGATATCCCATATATGTTTCCATGCTGTGTGACAAACTATCAAAAGCGCCTGATATTACCTGTTTCATAGGCATGGTCATTGTGTAGACCGGATCAAGTATTGCAAAATCATAGAATGCACCCCAGAGAGGAGACTTCATCATCTTCTCTGTATTTGTGATGACCGCACCATTATTCATCTCTGCACCGGTTCCGAAAGCAGTTACAACCGCTCCAATTGGAATAAATTCTGAAGGAGTACCATGCTCCGAATACTCAAACTCCCAGATATCCTTATCCATCTTTGCCTGAGCGGAAACAATCTTACAGCAGTCGATCACGGAACCTCCGCCAACAGCAAGGATAAAATCAATATCCTTTTCCTTTGCCAGCTTTGCGCCCTCAAGAACCTTTTCATAGGTTGGATTGGACATGATCCCAGTAAACTCCGTAACCGTTTTCCCTGCTTCCTTCAAAATGCCCATCAGCTCATCATAAATCCCGTTCTTTTTGATGGAACCTCCACCATAGGCAAGCAGAATGTTTTGTCCCACCTTGGAAAGCTCTGCCGGAAGGTTACGGGCTGCAGATTTTTCTCCAAAATAAACCTTCACAGGATAGCTGTATGTAAACTCGTTCATAAACCTAAGCCTCCTCCTATGCCAGTACTTTCTTAAGCCATCTGCTGACTGCCTTCTCCGGGCCTTTTTCCGCTGCGCTCATTTCAACCGGCAGCCCTTCCAGAACCTTCGCATTCGGTTCTAATTCCCTGATGGTCTTATAAGTTCCGCCATCACCGGAACCCATATGCGTATTAAAAGGTATGATGGTCTTCCCTGCGAAATCATATTTGTCAAACAATGTATAGATGATCATCGGGAAGGTGTACCACCACATGGGATAACCGATAAATATGTTGTCATAACCCGAGATGTCGATGTCATTCTTTATCGCAGGCCGCTGATCCTCGTCATGTTCCTTCTTTGCATACGCAGCCAGCGCATTGTAGTGATCCCTGTTACTGTCATAAGGGACTGCCGGCTCTATCTCCACAAGTT
>JAEEKV010000097.1 GCA_016282595.1 Lachnospiraceae bacterium | reverse complement strand
TAGCATCAGAACCGTTTGATAACTTGATGCTATCAGGCAAAGTAATGCTTTCAAGGGCCACCTTAGATTGCACATTATCTTCTGCATAAGTTAGAGTTTCTGCACTAACAGTTGCCACACCTGCAAACGCTCCGGATCCGATCTGAGTAAGTTTTGAAAGATTAGACAGATCTATCGTCTTCATGTTAGCCATTCTAAAACTATCAGAGAGGATTTTCTGTAACTGCCCTCCTGCCTCAAAGATAACGGTCATACCGTCGCCACTTTCAACACCCGCTCCCTGCAGAAAACTCACGGGCAGTACGGTTACTTCACTCTTGATCGTTACTGTTTGAAGGCCCGTACAGTACATAAACATACCCTGAGCATCCTGAAGGCCATTTTTTAAATCACTCGGCAAAGTAATCTCAGTTAGTTTCTCACACCCTTGGAATATCGAAGCTCCCATATCTCTTGAGCTGACACTTCCAAGTTTGGAGGGGAGAGTATTCTGAACAGTAGTTTCCCCAATCTTTGTATTTATTTGTGACAGGTTCACACAATTCTCAAATGCATTAGCACCAATACCGCATAACTCATCCGGAAGAGTAAGTGTCGTTAGCGACTCTGTACCCTTCATCATAGCCTGCGGAATTGTTCTGACACAAGGAACCGCCAAATCAAGTTTTATAACATTTTCTGCATAGCCCAGACCAGTAAGGTTTAACTCTCCATTATAGTTCTTCAAAGTATCTGATTTCGTAAAATCAATGGTGGTAAGGGCTCTGAGCTGTTTGAAGGTCATCGCCTCTCCATTCACCGTTGTACCAATCTCTGCTTTATAGATCTCCGCCAACCCGGTTCTGAGCGTCTTATCCTTAATCTCTAAACTAATTAACTCATTTTCCCCATGAGTATTCAGTTTCTGAATCTCCAGCTCTTCTTCGCTATCAACTGCAGACTCAGCCGTCTCTTCTTCAGCTGAAACTGTCTCTTCCGTCTCCTCAACCTTCTCGGAAACTTCCGCTGTCTCACTGTCGCTTTCAACCGCACCAAGTACAAGTATCTCCTCAGAGGACTCTTTAACCTCGGACTTCTCTTCCTCACCGGTAGTTAAAGCGCTTTCAGGCTCCTTTACCTCATCTGTTTCAGAAGCCTCTGCTTTCTCTACCTGCTCTTCAACAGCCCCTTCTCCTGCACTCTCAGCCACTTCTTCGCCGTCAGTTTCAGAAGCACTCTCTGTCTCTTCAGCCGTCTCCTCTGTGATCTCTTCCTGCGTGGTATCGGCCGGGGCTTGTTCCTCAGCACTTTCCTGTCCCGCTGTCGGAGTCGTCTGTGCCATCAGACTGATCCCACTGCCGGACATGGTGACTGCCACCGAAAGAATGACCGCTGCCGCTTTTGTCAGACCCGTACTCTTTCTCATAAAATCCTCCTTCTAAACATCACACGTATTCACAGTAACTGCTACTGTATTCGTAATCCGACGCTTCGCGTCTTCTCCGCACATTGTGCTACGATTACTCCCATAGCATCAACGCACATAATCGTATATATTATACCACTAACCCCCGAAAATGAAAACAAAAAAAGGGCATTCCCACCTTTTCGTAGAAATGCCCAAATTCACTGTCAAAAACTATGCAATCTGCCCCTTCTCCAGGATGGTATTGCCCTTCTTTTTCGGATTTGCGATCACCTGCAGCAAAAACAGGATCAGGAAGGACAAATAGGTGACCATGATCCCCGTGATAAAGCCAAAGGGAATAAAAGTGAGTCGCAGCACATTTTCGCCCTTTTCCAGTCTCACGGCCATCATGCCGTTTTTCATCTGGAACAGCTCCGCCCGGTTGTTGTTTACAACCGCTCTCCAGCCCTGTTCGTAAGGGATGGGGATGCACAGATATCCGTCCATATCCGTTTTGATCTCTCCCAAGAGGCGCCCGTCCGAGACCACCACTGCCTTCAGCGCGGCCGCTTTAGATTTTTCAGAAAGCCAGATTGCCGCATCTCTTTCGCCGCCCCTGAAGCTGTCTATAGTGACGGGCTCATCATATACCCCTCGTCCGGAGAAGGAATCTATCAAATAGTCAACGAACTGTTCCTTCGTGGATGCAGAGTTCATTTTATACATGGTCACGGAGCCGATGAAAAACACCTCCGGCAGCAGATTGGAATTCTCGTAAATCCGTGCGCCGCCTTCCTCCCGGATCAGCTGATAGGGGAAGTTCTCCGGATCCTTATCGATCCCGGTATCAGCAGGCGTTATGATATACCTTACTCTTCCCAGCATAGCGGACATGGGGCTCGGAACGGCAGTATCATAAACTGCATTTCCCTTTTGCTCCATTCCCAGAAAATCGCCCAGAGTCAGCTGCTGCGGGGTCACGCAGCCTCCCTTGATGCCAAAGCTTCCCAGATGGTCGTTTCGTCCCTGGTTGGCGTTTTCATATCCCAAAAATGCCACCCGGTCAAGTCCTGACATCCCGGGCTCCTGCTCTCCGAGCCATCTGGCCGCGGTCTGGACGTCTGCATTTTTCCGTTCCGTCGCAAGGCCTGTGAATATCAGGCAGGCGTTACTGGAAAGCTCCACAAGGGTAACCCCCATAAGCACGTAGCAGATCGGCCGTATCACCTTTTCCCAGGCGCTATTTTTCTTAAGCCTTATCAGGATCTCGCACATCACATCCCAGGCGATATCTACGATGAGGAACACCCAGAAGATCACATATCTGCCTGTCGGCCCCACAAAAAAGCCGGGCTCGCAGTGTGCCAGGGCCAGCATGGCGCCTGTCATGGCAAATCTGTAAAAGTAGTTACCCTGTTTGTTGGTGATAAAGATGCTCACCAGCAAAAGAACGATCACAAAATACCCGCAGTAGAGCTTCGGAAGCTGCAGCTGGGTATCCGAAAATCCGGTATAAGCACTTGCTTCATTTCCCAGCACCACGGCGTAAATGGCCCAAAAGGCCATGCCAAAGGCCAGCAGGGAATACAGGGTAAAGGAAAAGGCTTTCTTCAGAAAATCCCTCTTGTTTTCAAAGGTATAGGTAAACAGCCAAAGCACCAGAAACAGAAAAACGCTGATCACATGCTCCCTGCACAGGATCAGCTCCAGAGTCAGGACCAGAGCGTATCGTATGGGTTTGCTGTAAAGGATCAGCTGCTCCATAGTAAGCAGCAACAGGGGAAGCAGGCAGATGATATCCACCTGGTAGAAATCACACGCCAGGCTGAGCTGGTAGGATGACAGGGCATAGGCTGTGGTAAAGGACAGGATCAGAGCTTCATTCTGCTGCTCCGTCAGAGGCGCATGTCTGATACTCCTTTTCAGATACAGATACATGGTCAGACCGCAAAGGGCCATTTTCACAAGGATCACAAAGCTGATCAGTGGCGGCAGCATTTTTTCCGGCACAAGAGCCAGCCACAGGAGCATGGCCAGGATGGGATTCTCGTAGTACAGGTTGGTGCCGCCTCCCGCCGAAAAGCTGTAAAGATATTCTCCCTGCAGGATCTGGTCCCTTGCCTGGAACATGGTGGACAGGGTCATACTGCCGCCCTCTCCGCTGAGCAGGCTTTTAGGGCCGAAGGGCATGGCTCCGGCAAATTTGCAGGCGATGGTCAGGATCACAAAGGGCAGAAGAAAGGACATGATTCCCATCCAAACGCTCTTCTTTCCGATGCCTTTTTTCTCTATTCGGTTGTCCTTTCCGTTCTTTTTTCTCATAATCTGTCCAAACTGTTGTGTGATGTTTGACTCTATCTCTGCCTGCTCGATCCTTGCCCCAAAACCATCGGTTAACATAACTTTGCTTATATGATAGGCTCCAATATGGGCAAAACCATATCATCTTGAAGAAATGTACTCATATAAACAGGTAGATAAATCTTGTTCTGATCTACCTGTACATCACAATTTGCAAATATGAATGCTTCCTCTATTTCATATTCACGATTAAGAAGCACGTTGTCAAGCGCCGAATGGATATAGTAGTCCTTCCCGCTTTTTACCTCAATCGGCAAAATACGCCCTTTATATTCTATTACAAAATCCAGTTCTCCAAGCTTATGACTATTATAAAAATATGCAGGAAAACCATGTGCTGTCAATTGCTGTACCACTGCGTTCTCAAAAACGCCTCCCAGATTAATTTTATCATTTTGCAACAGAATCTGTGCCCGCACCGAATTTCCATACATACTGGTCAGCAGACCCACATCGGAATTATATAGTTTGACCAAAGAGCTTTTTTTATTCTGTTCAAGTGCCAAACGTGGTTCAGTAGCATTATACGCCGGAATCGTTACTCCTGCAGAGGTAAGCCAAATAAAACTATTCTCAGTTTTTTCAAAATAGAGCCCCTTTCCGATATCGGAATAATTAAACCTTTTATTCTGTTTCAGAAGATTGGACGGTATCGTATTATAAATCGCTTCCAGATACAGCTTTTTATTCTCCGACTCATATTTCGTAAAGTCTTTTTTATAAAATGCAATTATGCTTTGCTGTATCTCAGTAACTACGTTCATATCGCCCGTTTCAACATACTCTCGAACAGCCTCCGGCATTCCACCAACAACAAGATACCTGTAAAAATGTTTCAATATCTTGTCGTGTATACCTTCTCCCACCTCTTTTCTCTGATCAAAACACGCTTTCAGATATGTGATCGTATCATCTACAACTCCTGATGCAATAAGATATTCTTCAAAATTCAGCGGATACATAGTGAGCATCTGTACGTACCCTACCGGCGCTGATCGTAAATTTCTCATTTCCACACCCAAAAGGGAGCCGCTCAGTATATACCTGAATCTGCCGTCTTCTACCCAAAACTTGATTCTTGTAATAATATCCTTTAATTGCTGTACTTCATCAATAAAAACAATCGTTTCGCCTTCAACAAATTTATAATCCATAAGCGAAGTGATGCCAATGATCAAGTCATCAACTGTCATGGCTTTTTCCAAAACGGCAACCATCTCCGGCTTATCGATCAGATTGATCTCAATGTAATTGCATTGATGATTTCTTAAACATTCTCTTATGCTGAACGTCTTTCCAACCTGCCTGGCGCCTGACACAATCAATGCCTTTTTTGATGTCTCAACCCATTTATTTAATTTTACATCAACTGCTCTTCTCAACATATCAAATAGCCCTCCTAGGCCACAGTATAATGTTCCTCATGGATTTTTTCAATGAATTTTGCGCCATTTTTGAGATTTTTTCAATGAATTTTGAGCCATTTTTAAGATTTTTTCAATAAATGAACAAAATCGGTTGACATAACTCGATTTGGGTTCCAATCACTAAGTATACTATAAAATCACCCGGGGCCAAAGCCCCGGGTCTTTCTCATGATTTGATAAGTTATAATGGGATCCGCCTTTTAGAATACCTTCGTCTTCATCTTCTCGGGATCTCTGGAGTACTGGATGCAGTCCTCTTTGGAGATCTTGCGAGCCATGTAAAGAGACATCAGGGAGTCATCCAGGGTCATCATACCTTCCTTCTTACCGGTCTGGATGATGGAATCCAGCATGTGGCTCTTTCCTTCACGGATCAGGTTACGTACAGCGTAGGTAGCATGCATAACCTCGAATGCCGCGCAACGACCGTCCCCGGTGATGTTGGGGATCAGGGTCTGGGAAATGATCGCCTCAATAACGTTGGACAGCTGTACACGGATCTGCTGCTGCTGATGCTCCGGGAATACGTCGATGATACGGTCAACGGTGGAAGCCGCATCTACGGTATGCAGGGTGGAGAACACCAAGTGTCCGGTCTCGGCTGCGGTGATAGCGATACTGATGGTCTCAAAGTCACGCATCTCACCCACGAGGATGATATCCGGGTCCTCACGGAGGGCAGCTCTCAGTCCGTTGTTGAAGGAAAGGGTATCCTGTCCGATCTCACGCTGATTTACCATGGACATCTTATGTCTGTGTGCATACTCGATAGGCTCTTCCAGTGTAATGATATGAGCATCTCTGTGCTCATTTGCCTTATTC
Organism: Lachnospiraceae bacterium; assembly: GCA_016282595.1. Lineage (GTDB taxonomy): Bacteria > Bacillota > Clostridia > Lachnospirales > Lachnospiraceae > RGIG7926. The sequence goes on along the minus strand of JAEEKV010000097.1, from coordinate 5,501 downwards.
AAAATGGAAGCCAGTGTGGTAGATTTACCGGAACCGGTAGGTCCGGTTACCAGAACCAGTCCTCTCTTTCTGGTGTAAAGATCTACGATGCTCTTCGGAACGCCCAATTTCTCGGGATCCGGAATATCATCGGTAATGGTACGAAGGGCAAGACCGATGGCACCACGCTGCTTATATACGTTACAACGATAACGTCCGATACCGGGATAAGCTACGGAAAGGTCGTACTCACCTCTCTCCTCGAACTTTTCTCTCTGCATGGGATTCAAAACGTCCAGGCAAAGCTCCAAAGTATCCTCGGGACGAAGAACGGGGAAATCCATTCTCTTTAAGTGTCCGTGAAGACGCATGATAGGCGGAACGCCTACGGTTAAGTGTACGTCGGAAGCTCCTGCGTTATAGCCAACCGCCAAAATTTCCTCTAATGTTTCCATAAAGTGTAACCTCTTTCCTTTCCTCTCATTTGACCGGAAATCCCAAATACCTTTACATTACCCCTGTAAAAAGCCGGCCTATATAATTATACAGGGATAGTGTGAAAAAAACAAGTGAATAGTAACTTATTTCCCCACATAGTGATAAATGATCTGCGAATCCCCGATAAACTCCTGCTTGCTGCCGGTATCGATGGCAAGCTTAATGGGATCCTTCCCCTCATAGTCGGTGATGGAAATACCGATGTAAAACTCATCCTTGATGCGATCAGAAACCTCTACCCGGGAGGTGGCTGTGATCTCATCGGATTTTCCAAGCTCCCGAAGATCCAGCATCAATCCTTCCCAGAACACCTGCTCCTTGTTTTTATCAAACACCGTCAATGTCACAGGCCAGTCGAAAAAGAACCCGGCACTTCCCGCATTCTTTAAGGTCACCTCAATGTCCATGCTGGTCTTGGAAAAAACGTAAGCGGTATGCAACTTTGAAACATACAACCGGTAGCCGCAGCGCCTTAACATGGAATTTACTGCAGAAGCCTTCTGGGGATCCGCCAGATCCGGCACCATGGGACCGATAAAGGTCATCTTGGAAGCCGAGATATCCGCAAGGGTCTGTCCCAGTCCATCACCTAAGATCTCCTCCATGGGCACATCGCTGGTAAATTCGCCCCCCACGGGCTCCGTCTTTCCGAAGGCCACCAGATTTTTCAGCTTCAATGGCTCTCCGCTGGTCTCCTGCTCACCGCCTCTTTGAAGCATTCTCAGCCAATCGGCAGTCTCCTCGGTATTGCCCAGCATATCGTTATAAAAGCCGATATTTCCTGCTACCACGGTCTCATAGTTGCGCCTTGCTAACAATCTTGCATTGACAAAGCTCTCGGAATACAGGGTAGCGTAGTCCTCACAGATCCTGGCATCGGGCATCAGGGTATTGCCCTCATTGTCCTTGCAATGCCACTCTCCCCAGTGCCCCAGGCTTCCCAGCTCCACAAAGGAAACAAAAAAGTCCTTGTTGCAATATTCCGCCAGCTTTTCCACCGCCTCTTTATGGTAGCGGATAAAGGTGGCGTCTGCGTAGTCCGGACAAAAGCCCTTGCCCATTTCGGTATCATAGGCCCATCCGGTTCCTGTCTTTTCATAGAGCCAATCCGGAATATCCATATGCTCCTCTTCGGAAGGTACATCGCACATGAACTTCAGCACTGCATGCTTTCCTTCGCTTTTCCAGCGCTTTAAATTATACTTTTCTTCCAGTTCCTTGATGGCAAAGGTGCCCTCCTGGGGTTCCCACTCCGCAAAGGTCACGGGAATGAACACAAGCCTGCTCTTTTCACACAGCTCAGGATTGGCCGCATCCGGCGCAAAGCCCATAAGGGGATTATCCACCAAGGTCAGATCCGGCGCATAGGTCTCATCGATGTTATAGGAGGACCTGGCCATGATGTACCACATGAGCAGTGCAATGAGCAGCGCCAGCACCACCAGGATCACATACTGGATAGCAGTACTTTTTTTCTTATCCATTGTATTCTCCGTTATATTGGATCAGGCTGACATCCTGCACGCCGTCGATCTCGTTGATCTTCTCCACGAAGGAAAATCCGCCCTGACGGGACATAAGCTCTACGGTCAGCTCCACCTGCTCGCCCCGATAGGTCTTGGATTTGATCTGGTATTTCTGATGTCCCAAAAGTCTGGTAAGATCCGTCTCAGCCTGGGAACCTGCATAGTGGATCACCAGGATGTACAGGGTTCCGATCTTTTTCTTTCTGGAGAAAAAGTGTACCAGAAAGATCATGACGATCATGGTAATAAGGGCCAGTACATACAGATCTGCTGCCACGATGATACCGATGGAGATGGACCAGAAGAGGTATAGCAGATCCATTGGGTCCTTAATGGCGGTACGGTAACGGACAATGGAAAGGGCGCCGACCATACCGAGGGAAATTACGATGTTACTGGAGATGGCCAGTGTCAGGGCACAGGTCAATACGCACATGCCCACCAGGGTCATGGCAAAAGCCGAGGAATACACCACGCCGCCGTAGTACTGTTTGTAAATGGCGTAGATGCAAAGTCCCAGGATCACCGACGCTGTCAGCGCCAACACAGCGGAAATGACGAAGTCCGCCGTAATACCGTTTCCTGCGGTAAAGGACTCCAAAACCGATTTTTTAAAGTAATCTCTTGCACTCATTCTTTAGTACCTCCATCCAATATAGGTTTTACTGATCCCGGCTGTGGGATCCGTCAGATGATGCGCTCTCTCAAAGCAGGCGCAGTATTTCGAAAATGCCACCAGAGACTGATCCGGTGTGGGCAGCAGCTCCTTGATAAGCTGGGGCAAAAACTCGGTAAACTTCACCTCCAGCACCACCTCGTCCTGGTTTTGCACCGAAAACTTGGGAAGATTTTTATCGAAGATATCATAGCCTCCCACCGCGGCGCAAACCTCCTTGTCAAAGGTGATCCTGACGGTCCCCTCCTTGAGGATCAGTGGTGTTCTGTAGTAATCCACGATAACCTTGGGCCGAAGGAGCTTTGTCACACACTCCAGATAAAACTCACTGCACAGGGTTTCATCTCGCTTCAGCAAAAAAGCGAAGTCCCCTGACAGGATCCTGTCAAATTCCTCCCGGCTTAGATCCACCGATTCCTTGTAGATGTAATTGCCCCGCTTTTTCTTTCGCTCCAGGGCAATCTTGGCATCGCTGTAATCATAGATCCGAATACGCCACTTTTTTCGTTCAAATACGCCCATGAGTTTTTGTTCGTAAGCGGAGTTTTTATAATCGTCAAAATACAGGCTCCGGATCTCATAGCCTCCACCTGCTGCATGGCTGTCCATCCGAAGGTGGGGGGAAAGCCGCATTCGCAAAAGTTCGGCATCGGCGGCGGAAATCACGTACTTCCATTCGTTGCGGTAAAGTTTCCGCCCGTCGTCCTGCTCCGCATCCCACCGGGTCCCGGGGCCGGTTTCATAGTCTGTCATCTGCAATTCTCCTTACTCATCAGCAACCTGATGTGTCAGCGCCTGGTGCAGGGATCCGTCCTCCATAACATAGAAGCACAAAACGCCCTGGGCGATGGTATCCTTTTCGGTATGGTAGTTCTGGAAGGATGTCTGAGTCTTTCCGTCGGCACTCTCCGCCACCACTCTTACAAAGTACTGTCCCTGGGGCAGGTTTCCTGAAAGCAGTTCATTCTCCCAGATTCCCCGCTCCTCTACGATCCTGGTGGAAAAATCCCAGGAATCTGCGATCTGCACCATGTATCGAACTCTTCCCTCCAGCGCAGTGGAAGGCTCCCAGCTGATGCGGATCTTGCCGTCTCTTTTCTCCGGTGTGTTCACCATAAAAGGCGTGGGGGTTTTCAGGGACTCATAATAAGCGTCATAGTTTTGATCCATCTGGGTAGGGATCTGTCCTACCAGTTTATCGTAGTTTTCCTCCGTCACCCTGGCATAGATCATATCCGGCATGGAGTACAAATAGGGCTTCACAGTCTTTTGCAGTCCTTCTGCTACAGAAGCCACATGCTCTCCGGAAAGTACGCCGGCGTGAAGCTCATCCACATAGCCCGACAGCTCGTCCACACATGCCTTGGAAGCGGTAATGCGGGAAAAGAGCCCGGATCTTGCAAAGAGATGAATGCCCTTCTGCCATCCCGGTACATCGTCGCTCTGTCTTAAGGTCTCATAATCTGATCGCAGGGCTCCGTCGTTGTCCCAGGGCAGAATGTAGAACTTTTCGGTTCCCGTAGGGGAATAGAGATAAAAGTTCTCGGTGGCCGTATCCTTATTATCCAAAAGGATGTTGAAGGCCATCCAGGTATAAAGGTTATCCTTGTCAAAGTAGGTCTCTACGATCTCCTCGATGCTGCGATCTTCATTATTGACAGCATCCAAAAGCTTAATAAGCTTGGAATTGTCGCTGCTTCCCTTGGACTCCAGCAGGCTTTCAAAGGCATCCTTGTCATAGTCCGGATCCGTGGGACTTTTGATCACATCCTCGTGGCGGGCAAAATCAAAATTCTCGATCTTGTAAAGCTCGCCGCTGCCGTCCAGATCCCGGTTTTTCAGATACCGCTTGTTGACGGTTTCCGTCATGGTATAAAGGCCGTAGTCCTCAAACAGGGTGCTCTTTTCCTCGGTCTCATCCTTCACATAAACATGAACGAACTGGGTCCGCACGCTCATAAGGGAATCTGTCTGGCTCATGAGGTCAAAGCAGAGCTTTCCGGTGAACCGGAAGGGGTCGGAAAAGCTTTTGGACAGCTGCAAAGTCTTGATGCCGGAAACGGTTCCGCTGTCTCCGTAGATTCGAAGCTTATAGCTTTTCTGCTGCCTCAGGGATGCTTTATCTCCGGACAAGCGGATGGTGGCGTTATTGGAAAGATCCCCAAAGCCAAAGCCCTTGGAAGTGGGGCCGTCCTCGTTTCCGAACTGGGCCAGCACGTCGCATTCATAGGGCTCGATGCCGTTTTCCGCATACCATTCCAACGGATGGGCGTTGATCTCCGACCAGGTATGCTCGCTTTTTTTACCGCCCTCCGAGCGTCCCACAGTCAGATACAGAACCGACTCATCCATAGGTTCTTCATACAGGCTCTCTTTGTCCTGAACCTGCACAAACGAGCTGATTTCGGCCTTCTCGTAGCTTTCCTTGCTGCAGCCCGAAAGCAGCGCCGCCGTCAGGCAGATCAGAATCCCTGCTCCTTTTCTAAGTCTCATTCTTTGCATCATTCTTCCTTCTCATCCACAGTGATAGATCCGTCATACTCCACGGAAAAACGGTAGCAGCCGTAAATATCACCATAATCTCTCTGGGTAAAGTAGTCGTAGCACTCCGTGCTCTTGCCGGAGACATTTTTCGCCCGCACCTTCAGGTAGTAAACGCCCTCCGGTGGCAGGTCGATGGTATCCATAGTGGTATAGAGTCCGCTCTTTTTTACCACCACATCATCAAAGAAATAATCTCTTGCCAGGGTGTAGTCGTAGGTGATCTCCTCCTGATCGCAATCATAGGAGGCTCCCCAGCTTAAGGTCAACCGGCCGTTTTC